>JALGUK010000039.1 GCA_029820875.1 Candidatus Zipacnadia bacterium | reverse complement strand
GGATAATCGAGCGGAATGCCATTCTCTTTAGCCTGCTGAAGCAAGCTTTCGAGCACGGCCAGGCGCTTTTGGGCCTTCTTCAGGCCGGCAAGCGCCACAGTGGGGCTGAATTTTCTGAGCGTGGTCTCGGCGTGACCGACCTTGCGCCCCTTTTCGTCCTTGACGGCTATGCGGAGGCTCAGTCTGCTTGCGGAAGCGGTCCCCGTGTTCATCATCAGCTCAGCGCGGCCGGAGCCTGTAAGTTTTGCCGATTGCCCGGAGATAGTAGCGTCGGCGGCCTTGAGAGCCTCCACCCGCCCATTAAACTGCGCCGGAAGGTCGTAGTAGAGTCTCACAGCCACGTCCGTCTCATCGCCAAGGACCTCCTCGGGAGCCCAGAAGCTCACGCTTCCGTCCACGCCGGACAGTTCAACACGATGCAGGTCCGGCTTGAGACTGATATCGTCAATCCAAATTGCCTTGGTCACGTTGACGATGTTGAAGCCGATGGCAAGGACATCCTGATTCCCTTTCGTCTCGAATGTCACGGTTATCTCTTGCCAGTCATATGTGCCCGAAGGGACGGCCAGTCTGTATGATTTCCAATCGGTGAAGTGCAGCCCCCCTCCCGCCTCTTGCGCTTTCACCCACGCCGAGAGCTTGTAGCGCGTCGCCGGTTCGACCGGCACCTCGCACCACAGCCGCCCGTAGACATTAGGCGCCAACTTGCTCCGATTCGAGAGGCGAACGCTCCGCTTCCCGGAGTGGACGCTCTCCTGGTCCAAGGCGCAGCCAGCACGGGCATTGCGACTAATATCCCAGTGCCAGCCGGCAGGAAGATTGTCCGGCCCGACCTGCTCAAAGCCAGAGTTGGGGACAGCAACTTGCGTTCCATTTGCATATACCGCCAACGCTGCCGCCGTCAAAACGAGTGCAAGAGACATCTTCACCGGTCATGGCACTCCTTCACAGCCATATCGGTAGAGGCCAGGCACGGACTGCTTACGAGGTCCTACACAGGGCACATCAGTCGCCGCCGACTGTCGGCGCTGGCAGCTCCTGTCTGATTGCCTCCGCGATGTTCTCGGCATGGGCGCGGATTATCGCCTCGTCCGGCCCCTCTATGTTCACCCTCGCGAGCGGCTCGGTTCCCGAGTAGCGGACGATGACGCGTCCCTGGTCGCCGAGCGCCGCTTCCGCGTCGGCAATGGCCTGTTGAATCCGTGGGAACCCGCTCAGGTCCGGCTTAGAGGAAACCGGTACATCCACCGCGACCTGGGGAACCAGCTCTATGCAGTCGGCAAGCTTCGAAAGCGGTTCGCCGCGCTTAAGCATTATCCTGAGAACCTGAAGCGCCGTAATCAAGCCGTCGCCCGTTGTGGAGAACTCGCGGAAGATGACATGCCCCGCCTGCTCTCCCCCGAGCATAGCGCCCTCGCGGACCATCGTCTCCCATACATACCTGTCCCCCACCTTGCTCCGAACAAGCTCCACGTCATGGCGCTTCAGCGCCAACTCAAGCCCGTAGTTGCTAAGTACCGTGCCGACGACCCGACGACCGGGCAAGCGCTGTTCGAGCGCCATCTGGATTCCACAGATGGCCAATATGTGGTCCCCGTTCAGGATCTGCCCCATTTCGTCCACGAGCACAACGCGGTCTCCGTCTCCGTCATGGGCCATTCCAAGGTCAGCCAGATGACGCATTACCGCTCCCTGGACCGCCTCGGGATGCTGCGAACCGCAGTTGGCATTGATATTGAGTCCGTCCGGAACGGCGTGAATAGTGATGACTTCGGCACCCAACTCCTCAAGCATCCGCGGCGTCACCTGGGAGCAGGCTCCATTGGCACAGTCAACGACAATCGTCAAGCCGGCCAGGTCCAGGTCCTGGACGCTCTGGCGCACATGCTGGAGGTACCGGTCCACCGCGTTCATCCGCTCGGCGACGTGTCCCAGCCCCGCACCCGTCGGGTCGGGACGTTGATGGTTGTCCTCGAACATGACCCGCTCGATTTCATCCTCGACGGCATCCGGGAGCTTCGTTCCGTCTTCGGCGAAAATCTTGATGCCGTTGTCGGGCATGGGATTGTGCGATGCGGAGATCATGATTCCGGCTTGCGCGGAGAGAACCCCGGTAAGGTGTGCGAGGGCGGGCGTCGGCACCACTCCCACGCGACATACGTTGGTGCCGACCGAGCACAGCCCAGCCACAAGAGCGCTTTCGAGCATATCGCCCGAAATCCGCGAGTCCTTGCCTATCACAACGGTCCGCGTTTCATGACGTTGAAATACATAGCCCGCCGCCCGTCCGAGGCGGAAGATAGTAGCCGGTGTCAGCGGCTCGGTATTGGCTAATCCACGAACGCCGTCGGTCCCGAAAAGCCTGCCCACCGTGCAATCACGTCCTTGAAGTTTGTTTGCTATTGCTGACAGGGAAGGGTTTGTACCCTGCGGCGGCAAATCATACTTCTGACATGCCCAATCAACGCGGCGCACATTGCTGCTCCGCGGCCAAAGGATAATGCAACCAGCTCGGGCTGTCAAGCTACTGCAGCAGTCAGCCCTCCAGAAACGAAGGTGACCAACCAATGGCCACTCAAGCAGATATTGACCGACTCCGCCAGACCTTGCAAGAAATCAGCGACCCGGCGCGGCTGCAAGACCTGCTCCAGGACGCCCAGGGGCTTCTCGAATCGCTCTCACGTTCCATTGATCGGGCGGCCGAAGATGACGTGCGCGAATATCTGCGCGATTTGAAGGTCAATGCCGAGGAGCTCTGCGTAGACATCAAAAAGAAACTACTCGAGGTGAAGGCCGACCATGTTGACCCTCAGTTCTTTCGCCGCCGGACCGAGGAGTGGGAGGACGAATCCCGCCAATTTGCCGACGAAATGAGTAAACTGCCGGGAGCCCTCGGCGAGGGCATTGTAGGCATTATCCGCAGCCTAGCGCAGGCCGTCGAGCCTCATATTCGCCCCCTATCGCCCCCAAAATGCCCTGAATGTGGCGCGGAGCTTGTACCAGAGGCAAAGTTCTGCCCCCAGTGCGGTGCCGCTATCCCTGAACAGCCGAAATGCCCCTCATGCGGTGCAACGGTTGACTTGAGCTTCAAGTTTTGCCCCAGGTGCGGTACCCGATTAAAGTAGCCACACCAGTTCAAGACGTTTCCGAGAAAGGTTAACCAGCCCGAATCGGTGAATTCCTTCATAAGGAATATAGCTGCTCTTTGTCGTTATACCCGCGATTTCCCAGACAATTTCTCTGGAGGGATGAACCATCAAGACTAAAATAGGCGTAATGGGTTCTGCAGGCGGTGATATTGCTCCTGAGAGCAACGCAAAGGCACGCCGGTTGGGACAGGTCATCGCCGACCGTGGTTGCATCCTGCTGACGGGGGCTTGTCCCGGGCTGCCGCACGAGGCTGTGCTCGGTGCAAGGGAAAATGGCGGTCTGATAGTCGGCATCTCGCCGGCACTGTCGCTGGAGGAGCATATCCAGCGGTACCATTCGCCATACGAGGAATACGACGTCATTATCTTCACCGGCAGCGGTCTGATGGGCCGCGAAATCGAAAACATCCGCTCGTGTGACATTGTAATGATTCTCGGCGGCCGGTCGGGCACGCTGGGAGAGTTCGCCATCGCATACGATGAAGCGAAACTCATCGCTGTCCTGCAGAGTACCGGCGGAATCGCAGAGCACATTGATGAAATCGTCGCGATGATTAACAAGGAAACAGGTGCGGATATCATCTACGGTACAGACCCTGAAGCTCTGGTCGACAGAGCTCTTCGCGCCCACCAGGCCCGGGTCGAGGCGGGCATCGCCTATCGCCTGCCCCACCCTGACGGCTTTATGGAGGGATGACCGTTGAAGCAGATTGTGCTCCTCACCCTTACGGCGGTAATCATCGTGGGGCCACGGGCCGCCCTGGCGTTGACGGCGGCGGTGCGAAACGTCCGCGGCACCCCCATGCTGTTTGTGGACGGTAAGCCCGTTCCGCCGGTCGCAATGTACGTCACCATCAGGCCGGCCCGCGCGAAGGTCACCACGCAATGGGAGAAGTTCGAAGGGCAATTCGTCGCCCCACGGGACACTGACCACGCCGGCATTCACATCCACTTCGGAATCAATTCGAAGGTGCTCTGGATAGACGAGGTAAAGCTCTATAAGGGGAAGCCCGGAAGTCACGCCGAGAACATCGCCCGCGGCGGCGACTTCGAGGGCACCCTCGACGACTTCGCCCGTGACTGGGTTCTCTTTACGCGGGAGGACCTCGGCGCCAAGGCCACGGCCTCCATTGATGACACCACAGCCGCCAGCGGCGACAAGAGCCTAAGGGTGGACATACAGGGCGGCGGGAGCGAGATATGGCATGCCCACATCTTCCAGGACAATGTGAAGCTCACAGCGGGACAAGTATATACGTACTCTGCATGGATGAAGGCCGACCGCCCGGTTGACGTTGAGATGCTCGTCGTCGAGCAGGGAGGTGACTGGGCTACATACGGCGCCGTCGGGGAGCCGGCTTTGCTCCGTGAGGTTCGTCGTGCCGCCGCAGCAGGTGTCCACATCCATTCGTTCGGCGTGCCTCTGGGCCGTTACCGCGAGGGGACAGAGCCGGACTTCACACAAACGGACTACTGGATAGACCGCGTCCTGGAGGCTGATCCCGATGGGTTGATTATCCTGGTGGGACGCCAGCGAGGACGATATGATGCTTTATGACAACGGCAACCGAGGCATGTACTCGATTGCGTCCGAGAAGTGGCGAAGAGGCGCTGCAGAAGCTCTCCGCGCCACCGTTCGCCATCTCGAGGCGAAGTACGGTGCTCACATGCTCGGCTACCATCCGTGTGGGCAAAACAGCGGCGAGTGGTTCTACAATGCGTCCTGGAGTACCCCCATGAGCGGATACGAGGAACCGATGTCCTTAGGGTTCCGCAAGTGGGTGCACAATAAGTACGGCGGACGCATCCAGGCGGTGCGGAGAGCCTGGCATGAACCTATCAGCTCATTCGATGACATTGTGGTTCCCTCAGAGCGGGAACGCAGACGCACGAGGCTGGGGGCATTTCGCGATCCGAAGCGAGAGCGGAAGCTGATAGACTTCTTCGAGTACGCGCAAATTGCAATGGTCGAGCCGCTGGAGACGTTCGCACGGATTATCAAGGAGCAGACACGGGGCCGTAAGCTGGTACTTTACTTCTACGGATACCTGTACGACATGTCCGGTATCCCAAACGGCCCGCAAACAAGCGGGCATCTTGCCCTTGAGCGGCTGCTTGAGTGTCCCGACGTGGACGTCCTTTGCTCGCCCATCTCCTATTTCGACCGGGAGCTCGCCGGGTCCGGACCGTTCATGGCGCCGATCGAGTCGGTCCAGGCTCACGGCAAACTCTGGCTCAACGAGGATGACACGCGCACGTATCTGACCGCCCCCTCGGCCGGCTTCGGGCGGGTCGACACGCCTCAACACACCTTCTGGGTCCACCAGCGCAATTTCGCCCAGTTTTTCACACGCCGCATGGCCTGCTGGTGGATGGACCTCGGGGGCACGGGCTGGCTGGACGCCGGCGACATCTGGCAGAACCTGCAGAAACTGACGAACTACTATGCCGCGAATCTCACGCCACGCCCTCAAGCACCTGAAATCGCTGTAATCATGGACGAGAAGAGCTGCTTTTACCTCTCATGTTCGCGCGAGGTCAGCAATCCGCTTGTCTACAGGATGCGCTGGGCCCTTTACCGAATGGGCGCTCCGTTCGGACAGTACCTTCTCAGCGACCTGGCGGCTGGACGCGTTCCCAGGGCCAAGCTGTATATCTTCCTCGACTGCTTCGCAATGACGGACAAAGAACGGGCTGCCATCTCGAATATCGTGCGGCGGCCGGGAGTTACGGCTGTCTGGTTTTACGCATCCGGGTTCATCAACCGCGATGCCTCGGTCCGAAACATGACCGATGTCACAGGCTTTACATTCGATAAGGGTATGAAACCCCAGGCAAAGGTCGTCCTCTCCGGCGAGGACAAACTGTTAGCGAATGTCCCGCGCGAGTTCGACGCCGGTCCGGTACCCGTGCCCGTTTTCTCACCCGACAAAGGGCAAGCCGGCACAAATGTTCTGGCTCGCTTTGAGCCCAGCGGCGCTCCCGCTATTGCAGTCCGTCGGGACGGATGGACATCGGTTTACATCGGCTCTCTTCGCTGCCCCCCACAACTCCTGCGCAACATCGCCCAACAGGCGGGTGTGCATATTTACCTTGATTCTGACGACGTTCTGGCGACCGACGGCCGATTCCTGGCAGTGCACGCTTGCCATGCAGGGCCGAAACTCATCCGCCTGCCGCAACCGACTCGCGTGCGCGATGCATTGTCCGGGACTGTTATCGCCGAACGGACCGATGCGGTCGCGCTCGACCTCAAGCTCGGTGAAACGCGGCTTTTCGCCCTGGGGAAATGAGCCCACAGGCGACAGCGGCCCGTGGTTATCATCCTGCTCCCGTGCCGATGTGAGCGGACTCACACCGGCCGCCAGCAATTTTATGTTACAAAGATGTGAAATAGTGGTAAAACAATTATGTAGGATATTATTAGAGGGACAGCGACCGCCTCGAGATGTTCGTCCAACTCTTTGGCATTGAACGCGGATGACACCGGCGGTCGCTCTTTTGCTCGCAACGTAATGAAGATATTCCGAGCAGGGTGGGAACCGCAACCAGAGCAACGGCGGCACTCGAAGAGACAGCATAAGCTATAGAACTGGCCTGCCGAAGCAAAGTTCAGGAAAGTGTGGTTCTCCAACCGTGGGGGCGCGGGGTCCGCAAGTCGCCGTTGAGGGGCCGGCGCCAGACTCGCAAGCTTCGCGCCCCCTCATTTTCCTCCTGCACTGCCGCTTACCGGTAGATGCCGCGCAGCCTATGGGCCTCGGCCACCCGCCCGACTGCAATGTCAAGCGCCGCATCCCGAAGCGATATTCCGTTTGCAGACGCCCGGTCGTAGACAGCATCGAATGCCGTTGTGATGATTCGTTGCAGCTCCTGGTTCACCCGTTCCTCGGACCAGAAATACTCCTGCAGTGACTGGACCCACTCGAAGTAGGAGACGATAACGCCGCCGGAGTTGGCGAGGATATCGGGGATGAGAAGGATACCCTTTTCGCGCAGAATCGTGTCCACTTCCGGTGTGGTCGGACTATTGGCCCCTTCTGCGACAATTCTTGCTTTCACGCCGTCGGCGTTTTGCCCTGTTATCTGGTTTTCAAGAGCCGCCGGGATGAGAATGTCACACTGCAAGGCGAGGAGTTCCTCATTAGTGATGTCCTCACACCCCGGGAAGCCCCTTACGACGCCGGTTTCGGCCTTGTGCCGCAGAAGCCCACGCGCGTCTATTCCATCGGGGTTATATACCGCCCCTTCGGAGTCGGACGCAGCGATTAGCTTCGCCCCTGCATCCACTATCAAGGCGGCTGCGATTCCACCGACATTGCCATAGCCCTGAACCGCGACTGTGCTCTGGGATATGTCCAGCCCGATCCGCTTCGTCGCTTCCAGAATAGTGATGACACAGCCACGGCCCGTAGCCTCGTTGCGGCCTCTGGAGCCCCCGAGCTCAAGCGGCTTTCCGGTTACCACCCCGCGAGCCATATGCCCCACTCTCATGCTGTAGGTATCCATGAGCCAGGCCATGACCTCTGGGTTGGTCCCCATGTCCGGGGCCGGGATGTCTGTGTCGGGGCCGATCAGGTTGATAATCTCCGTGGTGTAGCGCCGCGTCATACGCTCCAGTTCCCGCAGGGACATCTCCTTGGGATTGCACGCGATGCCTCCTTTGCCTCCGCCGTATGGGATGTCCACGACTGCGCACTTCCACGTCATCAACATGGCCAGAGCCTGGACCTCTTGCAGAGTAACATCGGGGTGGTACCGGATACCGCCCTTGCAAGGGCCTCTTTCAACACTGTGTTGCACGCGATAACCTGTGAACACTTTCAGGGTGCCGTCATCCATTGGAGTCGGCACTGATACAATCGCCGAGAGCTTCGGATGCCGCAACTTTTCGTGAATCGGTTGCTCCAGTCCGATGCGTTCGGCTGCCATATCTAATTGTTCCAGGGCGATATCCAGAGCCGCCTGCTTATCTTTAGCTTCCGCTAGCTGCGTCATTCAAACAATCCCTCCAAACCCAAGGCTCTTATGTATTATGCCCAGACCTCCGGCATAACACCGTGAAGGTCTGCGCCCCCGTTAAAGTGCATCTATAGCATCTTTGACATCCGGATAACACGGGGCGACATCGTCCACCCCAAATGCATCAATCGCCTGCCATACATCTCCCCTTGCGCCCGCACTTGCGAGCTGGCAGCCTTTGCCCTTGAAGCGGGTGAGAGTCTCCAGGAGAGCCTTCAGACCCTTTGAAGTGATTGCGTTAGCCCCCGATAGTTCTAATACGAAGTTTCGGCGTCCCAGTTTCATCTGCTTCCCGAGCGCTGCCGATATCGCGGAGGCGCACTCATTGTCTATCTCGCCTGCAATTGAAATGAGCATGACACTGGGTTTAGAGGGGGATTTTGTGACTTTTACCTCAAATGTGCCCTCGTCAGCCATTTGTCCCTCACCTGCTTTTCTCTTGAGATACTCATTACATTTCTTCGCGAAGTACCCTCCGTTGACCTTCTGAGTTCTTCTCTCAATGAATTCATCCAGCGAGGGGGTTCATTCATGAAGGCTTTCGTGCATGGAACGTGGAACAAAGCAGATGATAGGCAGATTGAGGCCGACGCGTAACATAAGCGTCGGCCCCAAGAGAATCGACGTGATTACTGGAGGTCATACGCACTGTCGTCTGCCGAAAGGTCTCCCAACTCGGGCTTTGAAGAACTCTGATTGTATTGCACTGTGCTTGCCTTGACGTGGCCGTCGCAATAGGCGACGTCGGCGGCACCGTTATGCCGGAAATGCACGTTCGGCCCGATCCATGGGTAAGATGGGTCGCCCGGTGCTCGGAGGTAATTGTTGGCAGAGATAGCGCCGCCGAGGCTGAATGCGCTGTCACATAACAGAACGGTCTCGCTTGGCCGCTGCACGGCGGCAAGCTTGGACGGAGCGGCAATAGGCTCGTATTGCCCATGCCCGATGTAGGTGGTGTTATAGGCGTAACCGGTGTAAGGGCGTCCCCAGGACTCTGCGCTGAAGCTTGGGCAACCGTTGATTTGCGCATTCTTAGTGTATGGCCCGAGGAGTCCGAGCGTGACTGTAGGCGGCCATGTTGACCAATCCAGCGTGAAATCCCAGGCGTACTCGGGATTCCACCCGGGGCCGTAATAGTAAGACGGTGGAAAACATTCGTCGTAATCCTGGGTATACATTAACACCGCGAGGCCGATTTGCTTCAGATTCGACTGGCATGATGCCTGCCTGGCCTTTTCCCGGGCCTTTGCGAATACCGGGAACAATATAGCCGCCAAGATCGCGATTATCGCAATCACGACGAGCAGTTCGATTAGCGTGAAACCTGGACGTGGAGCGGTTTGTTTGAACAAGATAGAAGGCCTCCTTCTTGGAGCAGAGTATGCGAGTGACGGCTGGCCGAACATTTAAAACAGAAAGACGGTCGCTCTACGCGAAGCGACCGTCCCGGGGAACAAAAACATTCCCCCCTTCCCGCGAAGAGGCGATGAGATATGCGAGTGGAGGGGTCTCCTGGCTTCCGGATCCTTCTACTTCCCGCGCCTTCCCAGGCCTGGGGCCCAGTGGCTTCCTGCGGGGTTCGTCCCCGGCTACAGTTGCGGGGCAGCGACGGCTTTTGACCGTCTTCCAGCGGCTGTTTGCCGCGCCTCCGCTCGCGTCCATTATTCAATTTGGGAGTGTTATACCACAAAATGGCGTTCGTTGCAATATTAGCCGACAATAAACCTACCTGATTATGGGCCTGACGTTTCGCCACAAGAAAAGGTGCTTAGATGCGAAAGAATTTCCTGCCTGTGTTGCTAATCACTTGTCTCACACTTCTGCTGGCCGCCGTCGCGGTTGCCTCTGAAGATGATTTTCAGGTCAACCCGGAGGACCTTCGCTGGAGTCCTCAGGCTGAGAAGGATATCGGCGATAAGGCGGCGGAGGAATTCGAGGCAGAGGCTGATATTCTCAAGGACCCCGAACTTCAGGCCCGGTTGGACAAGATTATCGCCAGGCTTTCGCCGTACGCGGCACGCCCCAACCTCAATTACGTCATAAAGATTATCGACGACTCAGACGTCAACGCGTTCTCCATCCCGGGCGGTCATATCTACATCACCAAAGGTGCCATCGAGGCGGCCCAATCCGAGGACGAACTGGCCGCAATCATCGGACACGAGATGGGCCACAACTGCTATCAACACGGTCTAATCCTCATGCGTAAGAACGCTCGATACGCCAATACGCTGCTCCTGGCGACACTCGCTGCTGCCATTTCTGGAGCCAGCCAAGAAGGCCTAGCAAACTGGTACACCGCCGCACAACTGATTCGCATAGGTATCATAACTGGATACAGTCAGGATATGGAGTTCCAAGCGGATAACCACTCCGTCCACTGCCTGTACGGTGCCGGCTACAACCCGGTTGCAATGCTGACATTCATGGAACGGCTCGCAAACGAGTCCGCCCGTCGGGGAAGTTCGCACCTGGGCATCCTCCGCACCCATCCAACCTCCCGTGCCCGGGTCGAGGCTCTTATCGCAGAGCTGAAGAAGTTGGGAGTCCCCATTGATCGAAGAGCGGTTACAAAATGGGGACAAGCACGTGCGACAATCAGTGAGACGGACAAGGGACCTGTAGCCGCCGTCACACTTGCCGACCATGTCATCCTACGGCTGGCTGTTCGGGACGGTGGAGAACAGGAAACGGCTGAGCGTGCGAAACAGGCCGCCGACCGCATCAACCAGGCTATGCTTGACGGGCTTATGATGTATCAAGTGACCTTCGACGGCTCACTCCAGCAGGGAACAGTGTACGCACGAGGCAAGCCTCTTTTCGTGATTCTGCCCGCAGATGCGGCGATTGTCGGTAAAACCCCCATCGAAGCCGCTCAGGATGCCGCCCAAGAGTTGAAGATGGTGCTGTTCGAGGAGAAAATAAGCTGGATTAGTTAGCACACCTCAGGCCTGGCTTTCTGCATGTACGCCAATTCTGGTCGGCGGTTGTAAACCACCGAACGGTATGGTATAATAACTATGCTGGGTTTTAGCGCGTCTCGTAAGGGGTGGGAGTGGTGACCGAAGCTGGTTCCTCCGGGCCAAAACTCACCATCAATCCGGTCATCGAGTTGGACCCATCCACACATACCTATGCTGCCTGGTGCGACGAGCTGGGCGTGGCGACCTCCGGACGAACGCAGAAAGAGGCCCTCGTCATGCTCACCGATGCCATGATGATGGCCGCGGCTTTTACGATTCAGCATAAGAAAACTCTCCGCTGGGAGCTGCTCGGACAACTTCCCTACGCGGAGATGATTCACGGTAAATCTTTTCAAGAGATCATGGCGATTATTGATGGCGACTTACAATTACGGTCAGATCGGCCTGGCGCTTAAGCGCTCGCAGTTTATCCATACCGCAACCAGTAAGCACCAGCGGTGGGAGAAGATTGAGGCCGACGGCACAACTCGCCGGGTGATTCTTAACGCCAACAAGCTTGCCCCTGTACCGGAGCAAGTGCTAACACGCATCCTCGCATCCGCCGGCATGACTGAGAGGGAACTGCGCAACCTGCTTGGGTTCTCCTGAGGCGCCTAAAGTCATGGTCGGCCTGTCAGACTAACCGCTTTATAAGACCGCAAACCCCGCCGATGGCATCGAAAATGTTTCTACTCATTCCCCGCCGAATTCGCCGGACAAAAGCGTCGTCGCACGCATAATTTTGTTGGATTTACATCTGGACAAACAATGCCTCATTGGTGTAATCTTTGAGACGCCCTGTTGCCTCGACCGCGGGCCGATGCCACTGCTCTGGGCCGCGTGCGGCTTTGGTAAAGATGTCAACCGCTTGAGTTGTTGCGTCAGGCGGAGCACAGGGGCCATCGAGCACAGTGACTATCTCCTGAATGAATGAGGTGTTCCGGTTGAAGATCAGCTTCATGACTTGGAGTTGCCCCGAGTGGACCGTCCCTCAGATCCTGCAAGCCGCAAAAAAGTACGGCTACCACGGAGTCGAGCCGCGCGCACAGGCGAACCACAAGCACGGCGTCGAGACAGACGCAACACCCGCGCAGAGGGCGGACATCCGCCGCCAGTTCGCTGATGCGGGAATCGAGATAAGCTGCATCGCCACCTCGATTCGGTACTCCTCCTCCGACCCCGCCGAGAGGGCCGAGCAGGTGGAGCTGACCAAGCGCTTCGCGGACCTCGCCGCCGACCTGGGATGTCCCTACCTGCGGGTCTTCGGAGGGCCCATCCCCGAGGGTGTCGCCAAGGAGGATTGTAAGCGGTATGTCGCCGATGCCCTCCGCCAGACCGGCGAGTACGCACGCGACCGAGGTGTGGTTGTTTGCATCGAGACGCATGACTCTTTCAGCCTGGCCAAGGACAACGCCGATACTGTGCGGATGGCTGACCACCCGAATGTGCAGACCCTCTGGGACATCGCACATCCTATCACCCACGGTGAGACAATGGACGAGGCATTCGGGTACATAAAGGACACCGTCCGCCACTGCCATATTCACGACCTCGCGAAGGACACCCACGAGCTGGTCTTCATCGGGGAGGGAATCGTGGATCACGCCCGCGCCGTACAGTTGCTCGACAGCATAGACTTTCCGGGACATCTCTCCGGCGAGTGGATCAGCGCCTGGGACCCAGACGTCATTCTCCCCCACTGGGCCGAAAAGTTCAACGAGTACCTCTCCGCGGCGCGGAGGTAGTATTACAAAGCCTCTGCTGGCTGGCCGCTGAGGTAATACCGTAGTTGCAGCGGCGCTTATGATGTCCTCTGCAGGAATGAGATTGTCTCCTCGAGCGTCGGAATACCCGCGCGGCCCCCGAGCTTCCGGCACTTAAGCGCCGCGACGGCGGATGCAAACCGGATGGTCTCCCTGAGCGACCAGCCCTGCAGCAGGCCGAACGTATATGCCCCGTGGAAGACATCGCCCGCCCCTGTGGTGTCCACGACCTCCACCGGGAAGCTCGGCTGGTGAATCAGTTCCGTACCGTCGTAAGCCACGCATCCATCCTCCCCAAGCGTAATCACGACTGTCGCCGGCTTGAATGTGTCGAAAATTTGCTTTGCAGCCTCTTCCCAGTCGGACACTCCGGTGAACCCCTCGGCAAACGCCTTCGAGGGGATGATGTGATCGCAATGCCGCAATATTTCCGCGTACTCCGGGGCACTTGCCCCTTCGGCGTCGATGACAACCGGCACATTCGCCTCCTGTGCCCATTGGGCGGCCGCCTCGGATGCCTCCGGGTAGCGGAAGTCAATCAGCAGTGAACGCGCCGACTCAATCTCCTTGCGGTTCAGCTCCTCCGGGCGTAACGTGCTCTCGGTGCCGCGGGCGTGGAAGATGGTGCGTTTGCCGCTGTGGCTGTCTACAATGCAAAAGGCGAAGTGGGAGCGCGCGCCAGGCTCAATCACCGCGTGCGAGTGGTCTACCCCCTCATCATCCAGAAAGCGAAAGATTTGCACACCGAACGGGTCATCCCCTTGCTTGCCCATCCACGAGACCCTCGCTCCGAGCCGCGCCATGGCGACCAGCGCCGTGGCTATCATCCCGCCACCCTGAATGGTCAAATCGTCCATCGGCATCTTCTCGTCCACGTCAGGCCAACGAGACACTATCCCGAGATAATCGAGCGCGCTGCATCCGATACCGATACAATCAAATCCCACTATCTGTCACCCTCTGAGAGTCAGGCTGCTTGCTTTGCATGATATTCCCCCGACCCGGCGACGCTTCCTCCCGGCCGTCAAGGAAGGTCTCTGAAGACAAAGAGCGAATTTGATATTAGTGGAATAAATCTTATGCACCGGAATGCCTCCTCGATGAAACGCGCCACCGTCGCGCAATCGGTAAGTGCAGAAGGTATCGGCGTCGCCTCGGGTCGGAGCCTATCCCTGCGGTTCGAACCAGCCCCGGAGGGCGCTGGATTGCGCGTCTTTCGGAGCGACCTCGGAGTGGATATTCCTCTGAGCATTGACTTCGTCCGGGAAGTTTCCAATTGTACTGCCGTCGAGCATAATGGAGCTGACGTTTATATCGTCGAGCACCTGATGGCCGCCCTGGCCGCGTTCGGAATCACCGATTTGCGTGTGATTACGGATGGCCCTGAGATTCCAATCTTCGATGGAAGTGCGGCTCGCTTGTGCGCCATGCTCCGGCAGGCCGG
>JALGUK010000038.1 GCA_029820875.1 Candidatus Zipacnadia bacterium | reverse complement strand
GAAGCGTGGGCCAACGGAGTAATGGGCGAGACTCTGTTTCTCAAATGGCTTGCTCAGTCCGCTGAGCGCGAAGGCCCGGAGGCCGTTGATGCTTTGTGGCCGGGCAAAGTGGACCTCGCTGAGCACTTTGCCTCCCATAATGACACTCTCCTGAATACTTTTCTTACCCAAGGCCCTAATTCCACACTTCTCGTGGACCGAGGCCGGCAAGGGATGGACTACATCGTCGGGTTGACCCTGTTCGCCGACGCTGTTCACGGTTCGGCCTTCGTCCGCCGGCTGTTCGATACCCTCGCCGGCGACCACCCGGCCGATCTAGTGCGTGCCTACAAGGACGCAGTCCGCTCTATTGCACCAAAGGGTGTCCCGTTCGACGCCAGGGTGAACATCCCCACAGAGCAAACTCCCTGCAGCTTCAGGGCACTGGCGTCTCACCCCGGCATTACGCTCCAAGCAGGCCAGGAGGCCGTCTACTGGGTCTATATCCCCGACGGGAACTGGACGATGCGGATTCTTGCCTCCACGCAGAAGCAGGCGGTCGTGGCGGTGCAGTCAGACAATATCCCACCTGCCAGCACAGTCTTGCAGCCGGGAGAGCATACAAGCGGCGAAGTGCCCCTTGGGCAGCAACCTGACGGCTGGCAGCAGCTTCACGTGAGGGTCGCCAACGCCCAGTCTGATGTGGTACTGCAGCGCTTCATCTTCACCGGCACCGGCGTTGGCCCAAGCCCCTTCGCGACAGGAAACGATGAGTCCGGCAACCAGCCGCCCGCGGTCAAGGGGGTTGGAGAGACCGCCAACTGACGGTTGGAGGGGCTCCGGCGGCGTGTTCCGCCCCCGCGGCTTGCCTGTGGCCCCAACTATTGCCCCTTAGAACCTCATGTGGTATAATTACATGTTATTCTGATGCTGCAGACATGACTGCGGCTTACTCCGCAGGTGGTCCCGAGCCGGATGCTGCGGCCGCCTGCTTGAAAAGGTGACGGCAATGAAGAAGGGCATCCATCCCAAGTACGTTGAGGCCACCGTCACGTGTGCCTGCGGTGCGACCTTCAAGACGCGTTCAACGAAGCCCGAGCTGCGGGTCGAGATTTGCTCGAAGTGTCATCCATTTTATACCGGCACACAGAAGATCGTGGATACCGAGGGGCGTGTCGAACGCTTCCGCCAGCGGTACGCGGACCATGAAAAGAAGCGCCAAGCCGCCAAGCAGAAAGCAACCGGCGCGAAGCCCGAGACTACTAAGTAAACAGGGAAATTGCATGAATGACGAAACCCTTTACGGCGGGCAGGCGGTCATCGAGGGCGTGATGATGCGCTCACCGACGCATTTTGCGACGGCGGTGCGTACGCCCAGCGGCAGAATCATCGTACAGAATGAACGCATCCGCTCGATAACCGACCGATGGCGGGTTCTCAAGTGGCCGTTCGTACGCGGTACGTTTGTGCTTGTTGACGCACTGATTCTGGGTATGAAAGCCCTTAACTTCTCCGCCAACGCGGCCATGCAAGAAGACCAGCCTGACAGCAATGAGAGTGAGTCCGCCCCGCAACAGGAATCCGCAGGAGGTGACCCGGCGCAACAGCAGTCGCCGCCGAATTCGGACATGCCTGCCGCAGCAACTGCGCTCGGCATCGCTCTGGGCCTCGTTGTGGGGATTGTGCTGTTCGTCGTCCTGCCGGTACTACTAACCAAGTGGCTCAAGGAGCAGATTGGAACAGGCGACTTCACGAG
This sequence comes from Candidatus Zipacnadia bacterium, assembly GCA_029820875.1. The sequence goes on along the minus strand of JALGUK010000038.1, from coordinate 10,502 downwards.
CACAGTTGTGCTGGGCGGCGTAAAGATGGCGTTCTTTATCGCTTATGTGCTTGCAGTGTCGCAGATTCCCTATATCAAGCGCGTTTTTGAGTACCACGGCGCAGAACATAAGGTCATCCACGCATTTGAAGCCGGGCGTGAGCTTACGCCCGAGAACGCAAAGGACTTTTCACCGCGACACTCCCGGTGCGGGAGCAGCTTCATCGCCCTGGTGATTGTGGTGGGGATTGCAGTTTTTGCGTTCGTTGGATGGGAGAATGTTCTCCGCAGACTGCTGCTTGAGGTTATCCTCCTGCCCGTCATCGCCGGAATCGCCTATGAGGTGCTGCGTGCCAGTTCCCGCAGGAAAGATTCACGGTTGTTGCAGTTCATCTCCCAGCCGGGACTGTGGCTTCAAGCACTTACCACACGCGAGCCTGACCTCCAGCAGTTGGAAGTGGCAATCCGTGCATTTAACGAGGTGCGCGGCGCGGACGCCCAGGCAACAAAGGCAACGGCCGGAGGTAGCAGCTCATGACATTAGATGAGCGGATTGAAGAAATCGTCCGTGAAGCGGACGAACTGGCGGAACGGATGGCCCGGCCCGAGGTTGCCGTCGATCCGGAGGCAATGCGCGAAATCGGCAAGCGTCACGCCGAGTTGCAGCCGATTGTACAGAAACATCGAGAGTTGCAGGCTGCCACCAATGAGCTTGCCGAATGGGAGAACCTTCTCGCCGAGGACGAGGAGCTGCCTGAAGCGGCCGAGGAGGTGGAAAAGCTTCGGGCGAATGTCGAGCGCCTCGAGGCCGAACTGCAAAGCCTGCTGGCCCCGAAGGACCCGGATGCCGACAAGAACGTAATCATGGAGATTCGCCAGGGTACGGGCGGTGAAGAGGCGGCATTGTTCGCGCGAGACCTTTTCCGCGCCTACCAGCGCTATGCCGAGCGCAAGGGGTGGAAGACCGACATTATATCCCTCAGCGAGACCGGCCTGGGCGGGATTAAGGAGGTCGTCTTCGGAGTCAGCGGACGCGGCGCCTATGGGGACCTGCGCTTCGAGAGCGGCACCCACCGGGTGCAGCGCGTCCCTGAAACCGAGAGCAGCGGGCGCATCCACACGTCCGCTGTCACCGTTGCGGTCTTGCCGGAGGCGGAGGAGGTCGAATTGGACATCAACCCCGATGAGCTAAAGATTGAAACATTCCGAGCCTCCGGAGCCGGCGGACAGCACGTGCAAAAGAACGAGACGGCGATTCGCATTACACACCTCCCGACAGGAACGGTCGTTTCGTGCCAGGACGAACGCTCCCAACACCAGAACAAGGAAAAGGCGCTGCGATTGCTCCGCGCGCAGCTCTATGATGCCAAGAAGCGCGAACAAGAGCAGCAAATCGCCGATACGCGGCGGCGCCAGGTGGGCACAGGGGACCGCTCGGGAAAAATCCGGACTTACAACTTCCCGCAAAACCGTGTGACGGACCACCGCATCGGCCTGACCGTCCACGATCTGGGTGCCGTCCTGGACGGAGACCTCGGTAAAATCATCGGAGCGCTCGAGGAGGCCGACCAGCAAGCACGCCTCGGCGCGCCGTCGGACTGAAGCCATGCCGGCTGAACGCGACGCCGCCCTGCATAGCACATCGTTCGCAACATTGCTTCGCCAGGCGGCGGAGCAGATGCAAGCGGTCGGGATCGAGTCCCCTCAGGTCGAAGCCGCCATTCTCCTCGCTCATCTGTGCAACTGCTCGCGTTCTCAGTTGAGGCTGAAAGCATCAGAGCCGGCGCCGAAGGACATCATCGGCCGTTTTGAAGCCGCCCTCAGACGCCGCCTCACTCGCGAGCCTCTTGCCTACATTCTCGGCACCCAGGAATTCATGGGGCTTGTGCTCCGTGTAGATGAAAGAGTACTGATTCCACGGCCTGAGACCGAGAGCTTGGTGGCAGCAGTCTGTGAGAGGCTCGCGGATAGTCCCGGACCGCTGATTGCTGATATCGGTTGTGGCTGCGGGGCTATCGCAATCGCCCTGGCAACCGCCTTGCCGGACGCGACAATCCATGCCACCGACATTTCGCCCGAAGCCCTGCAGGTGGCCCGGCTCAACGTCGCCGAGCACCGGCTGAGCAGTCGGCTGTTGTTGTGCCGCGGCGACCTCTTCGAGCCGTTGCAGAGCTTGCACTTGGAGAGGCGACTGACTGCTGTTGTCTCAAACCCCCCGTACGTCGCCGATGATGAGATTGCTCAACTTCAACCCGAAATCAGACACTTTGAACCTGACATAGCACTGAGAGCCGGACCAGACGGCATGGCCTTTCACCGCCGAATCATTGCCGAGAGCCGCACGTTCCTCGCACCCGGAGGTCTATTGGCTCTCGAGGTCGGGATAGGACAGGCGCAGCCTGTTGTCCAAGAGATGAAAGCCCGAGATTACGCGGACGTCGAGGCGCTTGCTGACCTCAACGGAATTGAACGTGTGGTCCTGGGGTGGTGGTCACCATGACGGGGGATGCAAAGACGCGCGTAATCGTCGTTGGCCGACCGGAAGAGGACCTAAGCCATTTGACCGAGGCGGCCCAGGTCCTTCGCGAGGGCGGGCTGGTGGCGTTCCCCACTGAGACGGTATACGGGCTCGGTGCCAACGCTCTTGACCACGACGCCGTCGCACGGCTTTATAATGTGAAACAGCGTCCACCGGCACAGCCGTTCAGCGTAATGGTGGCCTCGGTCGCCGATGCGCTCCGGCTGGCGAGGGATGTGTCCGACAGCGCCAGGAAACTCATGGCCGCCTACCTGCCGGGCCCATTGACGATTATTCTGCACAGTTCGAACATCGTCCCCGACATCGTCACAGCAGGGAGCGGGCGAATCGGCATCCGAGTACCGGACCATCCGCTCGCCCGCGCATTCGTTGAGGCGTGTCAGTGCCCTGTTGCTGCGCCCAGTGCCAACCTGCACGGCCACCCCAGCCCCCGGTCAGCCGATGAGGTGCTGGCCCAGCTTGAAGAAAGAATTGACATCGTGCTCGACGGCGGGCCGGCCAGGCTGGGGCTTGAGTCCACTGTGATTGACATGACGGCGGCCACCCCAACCGTTGTTCGAGTCGGTGCTGTGAGTGTGGAAGAGCTGCAGGCCCATCTCGGGCGGAGTATCGTCGTGAGCAATGCCCGTAGGAGGTAGCCGCAGGTTCGGACAGCCACTCAGCGTGACGACCAGACCACGGCCGATACGTGGCCGATGTATTTCGGCCCCGGAGACTTCTCGCCCCAGTACGAACCGTCGTCATGTTGCGCGAGGGTGATTATTCGCCCATCCGAAAGCTGTGCGGATATAGGGCTGTGAATGATTTCACTGGGGAGCCAGCGCATCAGGATGAACTTGTTGGCCCAGTCCCATGTCTTGCCGTTGTCGTGGCTCAGCACTGCCTCTACCCCATGGTATGTCCGGCCGTCCAGTTCCCCGATGCGTGCTGCGTAGGTCATCAGAATATCGCCGTTTTTCAGCAGCAAAAGCTCCTGGTGATGGTACCCGTACCGGTAGTGCACATCAAGTTCCGACCACGTCTTCCCGTCATCAGTCGAACGTGAAGTTGCAAGCCCACACCAGTGGTCGCTACGGTTGGGGTAACCCGGCCACGGATTGGTGCGCAGCACAGCGACGAGGTCCCCGTTTGCAGCGCGTACGATTGAGCCTTCCCCGCAGCGGGCATCGCCCCACTGCGGTACATCCACCCTATCATCCCAGGTCCGACCGCGGTCGTGGCTCCGGTGAATCACCGATTTGACGGGATAGTTCGGGGGATGGCCCCAGACGGCCTCAATTACGGTGACCACGTCGCCCTCCACCATGATAGTCCCTTGAACAGCCCAAAGCGCATTGTCTGCCGTAGGCGGCACATCCACTTTCTCGTCCCACGTCTTCCCCCCGTCCTTGCTGAAGTACGCAGTGTCTCCGTAAATCATCAGTTCATTGCCGCCCAGGCTGACCAGAGCACCATGAGACGGCGCGTCCACAGGAGCGCTCCATGAACGGCCGTCGTCATGCGACAGCATAAAAACCGGCTTCTCGGAGCCGTCCACCCGCTGCCACATCGTCGCAAGCAAGGCAAGCGTCCCATCCTGCATCCGCGCAAGGCGGGGGCGCTTCATACCCCAGAGGCGAAAAGTGTACCCGAGCGCCTCCTGATACGATGGCCCCTCCGGGTGATTCTGTCGGATTACCACAGGCTCAAGCGGAGTCGTCACCCAGTTTGCTGGGTAGAGGCCGTATTCATCACCGGACCGTTTGCCCACCTCGAACGGATCGAGCGTCTGCATGGGAACATCCCTGTCAGCCCCGGAAACAACACCGGCGAAAACCGAGACAACGATGACGCCCGACGTAAGAATCATTGAGGACGGCATAATAAATTCCTCATTTAAGTTCTGGCACGTCTGGTGCCGACACGCCTCGGCCTGACCTTCGAATCAAGCTCCTCCAGGTACTTCGCAGCCCCGAGGACTACACATGTCATGGGGTCTTCCGCGATGTAGACCGGAATGCCGGTCTCCGCACTCAGAAGTTGGTCAAGCCCCCGCAAGAGCGCTCCTCCTCCGGCCAGAACGATACCGCGGTTCATAACGTCAGCCGCAAGTTCGGGAGGAGTCTCCTCGAGCGTTTGCTTGACGGTCTCCACAATAGCTGACACCGGCTCCGCTATTGCCTCCCGAATCTCCGCAGAGCTTACATCCGCCGCCTTGGGCAGGCCGGTCATCAGGTCACGTCCACTGACGCGTAGAGTCGTCTCCTGCTCCTGAGGATAGGCCGACCCTGCCTCGATTTTCGCCCATTCCGCCATGCTCTCGCCGATATAAAGGTTGTACTCACGCCTCATGTAGGTGACGATCGCCTCGTCAATCTCGTCGCCGGCAATCCGGAGCGAACGGTGTGCGCATATCCCGCCGAGGGCAATCACAGCCACCTCCGTCGTCCCCCCGCCGATGTCCACTATCATGTTGCCGACAGCCTCAGCCACCGGCATTCCTGCACCTATCGCAGCAGCCATCGGCTCCTCAATGACTTCGGCGCTCCAGGCTCCCGAATCGCGGGTGGCATCCTCCACTGCACGTCGTTCGACTTCGGTAATACCCGAAGGGACACCGATAACAACCCGAGGGTGCACATACCATGAGCGGTTGTGCACCTTCTCGACAAAATAGCGCAACATCGCCTCTGTAACATCGAAATCTGCGATGACTCCGTCACGCAGCGGTCTAATCGCGACGATATGGCCCGGCGTGCGGCCGAGCATACGCTTCGCCTCGGCCCCGACCGATACGAGGCGCCGTGTTTCAGTGTTAATCGCCACCACAGACGGCTCCCGGACGACAATCCCCCGGTCTTTGACATGGATAAGCGTCGTCGCGGTGCCCAGGTCTATGCCGATATCCCGGGAAAACCGGCTCAGAAATCGTGCAAAAATGCCCATTCCTGGTCCCCTTCAGACCATCCTGTGGAGATTCCGCCCTGCCCTTTAAGGAACTAAAATGCCATAAGGCTCAAGCATCTGCGCGACTTTTGAAAGCGGTAGTCCGACGACATTATAGTAGCACCCGCGAATGCTTTCCACAAGCACCGCGCCTCGCCCCTGGATGCCGTATCCACCAGCCTTGTCCAACGGCTCGCCCGTGGCAACATATCGGGCAATCAAGTCGTCGGACAGCTCACGGAAGCGTACGTCGGTGTCTACACACGCGACCTCAGCCTCGCCAACCGGCCCACCGGGTCCCACAACGGCGATACCCGTGTGGACCGTGTGAGTCCGGCCGCTTAGGCGGGCCAACATCCATGCCGCCTCGCGTTCGTCAGCGGGTTTGCCCAGGCTGTGCCCCTCGAGCCAAACCATTGTGTCTGCACTCAATACCAGCGCATCCGGCCGCCTGGCCGCAACCGACCGCGCTTTACCCAGAGCAGCCTCCTTGGCAAGTGCACATGGATTGCCTGCTCCTGTGACCTCGTGCTCACCGTCGCTCTCAACCACCTCGAACTTAAGGCCAAGCTGCTCAAGCAACTTTCTGCGGCGTGGCGAGGCAGATGCGAGTATCAGGCAAGATGGACGCTTTGGAGAATCGCTGCGCAAGCCAGTTTTTACATCCTTCCATGGCGAATAATCGAAACCAAGAGCCAAAAGCCCATAACAGCCGAAATGATAAAGCCCAGAACGCCCAATGCAGGCAGGCCCCACAGTTTCGGTTGCGGCCCCCCGCCTTGAATAATCAGAGCCGAAGCAATCAGAATCGCCGAAACGACCATGCTGAACGAAAGGCGGTTGCCGATTGCATTCAGCCCTTGCAGAGGGCGGTCAATCGAGTCATACTCGACCCTTACCTTCATCCTGCCGCTGTGCAGCCGGTCAAGCAGTAGCGTCATCTGGCGGGGCAGCGCCGCCAGGTGGCGCCGTGCATCCTGCACCGTTTGAAGGGCGTCCTCGAATAGTCGCGGCGGGATAATTTGCCGGATAGTTATACGGCGTACGAACAGATCGGCGCTTCTCCTGTAATCGTAATTCGGACATAGCTGCAAGCACAGCCCCTCGGTCATGATTATCGTCCTCATGAGCAGGGCGAACTCGCTGGGCATCCGAATCTCGTACTTGAACATCAAGTGCATCAGCGTCTCCAGAATGTCACTGATGCGTAGCTCTGCACGGTCCACGGCGTGGAACTTACCGAGCAGCCGGTCCCCCTCACGCCGAAGTTGCTCGACGCGCGAATCTTCCTCCAGGACGCCCATAGACAGCACTTCGTCACAAACCGCTTCTGCGTCCTCGCGGAAAATGCCGGTGACCATTCGCAGCAGCCCTTCGCGCGACTCCCTGCCTATCCAGCCCACTGACCCGAAGTCCAGCAAAGCCAGCTCCGCGTGTTCGCCCACCAATACGTTTCCGCCGTGCGGATCTGCATGGAAGAAACCGTCTATGAAGATTTGCCGAAGGAACGATTCGGTGATGCGGTCTGCGGCTTGCGAACGTTCCTCCATGCTGATGGCATACTCCTCCAACTCGGTGACTTTGCGGCCGTGGAGAAGCTCCATGGTCAGCACACGGTTGGTCGTCAGGTTCCAGTAAACCATGGGGATGCGGATCCCATGGTCACCCTCGTTCGCCCTGAGTCGGTCGGCGTTGTGCCCCTCGTTCGTATAGACCAGTTCACCGCGGATGGTGCTCGCGAATTCGTCAACTATCTGGCCCAGGTTTACGCGCCGCGCCCACTCGAGCCTGCCCTCCAACACGTTGGCAAGATGGCGTAGAACAGTCAAATCGGTCTCGATGGTCTCCTGTATACCCGGACGCTGAACCTTGACAGCGACTTCCTCGCCCGTGTGCAACCGACCATGGTGAACCTGCCCAATCGAGGCAGAAGCATGTGGCTTCTCCTCAAACTCCGCAAAAAACTCCTCCAGCGGACCGCCGAGTTCAGTCTCGATGATCTGTTTCGCCTTTTCGAAGGGAAACGGCGGCACCTCGTCCTGCAGTTTTCGCAGCTCGACGACAAACTCCCGCGGAATCAAGTCAGCGCGTGTGCTGAGCATTTGTCCAAGCTTCACATAAGTCGGACCAAGCTCCTCTATCACCATGCGCATTCGCACCGCGTCGGCCGCGGGCGTGCCTTCCTTGAGCTGCTGGCTGACGTCACGACCGCGGAGCAGGCGGCCAAATCCCAGGCGCTGAATGATATGCCCAAAACCGTATCGGGCCATCACGAGCGCCACCCGCCGCGTCCGGTTCATGATATTGGTTGTGCGCCTGAGCAAGTCCATGGCAATCTCCAGATATATACTAATGAGTGACTACTCACCTGCCCCGCTCCGGTGTTGAAACATAGTTCCAGGCGGGTGCACTTTAAACCGTATCTGACTGACCCAACCCGACTTTGGCCCACATGTCATTCTGAGCGTTCGAATGTCATTCTGAGCGTTCGAAGGGCACATTGTGTCATTCTGAGCGCCCGAAGGGCGCGAAGAATCTCGCCGTCCTCATGTTATGCTATGTCCAACATCGAGATTCTCCGGCGCTTCGCGCCAGAATGACAAGATGAGTAGTCGCTACAAACAGATATACGGCCTTAGCTGGTCGAACTTCTTTGGGCCAATCCCCGGAACGAGCATCAAATCCTCCAGACGCACAAAACAGCCGTGTTGCATTCGGTACTCGACAATCCGCTGCGCGATGGCGGGTCCCACGCCGGGCAGCCGCTCAAGCTCCGACGCAGTGGCACGGTTGATGCTGATGCGCGCTCGGCCCGGGGTGGCTGCATGGGGTATCATCTGCCCGGCTGTACTAACTCCAGATGGTCGCCCAGGCCTGTACTGCACCCGAGTTTGGCCCCGCCGCGGCACGAACACCTTGTCCCCGTCACGCAGAAAAGCCGCCAGGTTCAACGGCGATGTGTCAGCCCACGGAGTCAGGCCCCCTGCAGCAGCGATGGCATCGCGCGTTCGGCTGTTGGGCGGCAAACGATAAACGCCCGGACGCACAACATCCCCGCCCACATCAACCGTCAATACAAAATCGTTATTCCCGGTCAGAGTTGCCGGCTCATCAAAGAACGAAACATCGCCAGCAGGGCCTCCGCGCGCGATGAGCACGTAACCGCCCGCTGCAATCAACGCGAGGACAGCCGCAGCAATAACCCCCTGCTGGACGCGACTGAAAACAAGCAAGTCGCCGCAGCCTCCACAGCGATTTCATCCGGCGGATAAACAACAGACGCTTCCACGTAGCTTTTCGACGTCCGCAGCCATCTATCCTTTACCCGTGCCTGCGTCAAACCCGCAGCCCGGCGGAAACATCACGTTGCGACGATGTTGACCAGCTTGTTCGGCACTACAATGACCTTTCGTACCGTCTTATCACCGACGAAGGCCTGAACCCTCTCAGACGCGCGCGCGAGGCGTTCAAGTTCATCCCCATCGGTCCCCGCCGCCACCTGCAGCCGGTCTCGGATTTTACCGTTGACCTGCACGACGATTATAATCTCTTCCTCGGCGGCCAGGTCCTCGTCGAACTGCGGCCACGGCTGCAACAGGCACGGTGTATCCAGGCCCAGGCGTTCGCGCAGTTCGTCGCTTATATGCGGAGACATCGGCGATAGCATCAGTGTGAGCATCTCCACCGCTTCACTGAAGACGATACGGTCGTCCATCGGCATCGGCTTCGGCGTTTGCGCGACGTAACGGGTAAGGTCGTTGACAAGCTCCATCAATGCAGCGACGGCGGTGTTAAAGTGCATCCGCTGCCCGATGTCTTCGGTCACACGACGCAGCGTCTGGTGCACCTTCCTCCGCATCGCCCTTTGCTCATCGCTGGCGTCAATGACACCGATTCGCTCGCGCCAGTCCGGGACGAAACTGGAGGCGTTGTCTGCACTCACCCGCCACAAGCGTCCAAGAAACCGAAAACAGCCCTCCACCCCCTGGTCGCTCCACTCCGCATCCTGCTCCGGAGGGCCGACGAACAGAATAAAAAGCCGCCCGGTGTCGGCGCCGTACTTGTCAATGATATCGTCGGGCGTCACTACATTGCCCTTCGATTTGGACATCTTGGCACCGTCCTTGTAAATCATACCCTGGGTGAACAGGTTCCGGAACGGCTCGACAAAGCCGATAACGCCCAGGTCTGCAAGCACCTTCGTGATGAAACGTGCGTAATAGAGGTGCATGACGGCATGTTCGATACCGCCCACGTACTTATCCACCGGCAGCCAGTAATCCACCTCGGCGCGCCTGAAGGGTACATCATCGGCATCCGGACTTGCAAAACGGAGGAAGTACCAGGACGAGTCCACGAACGTGTCCATTGTATCCGTCTCACGACGCGCCGGTGCCCCGCACCTCGGACACACGGTGTTGACAAAGTCCTCCGCACTTGTAAGCGGTGAGCCGCCCTTGCCCGTGAATTCGACATCTGTGGGCAACAGCACCGGCAGAGCATCCTCCGGTACCGGCACGAGGCCGCACTTGTCGCAGTACACTATCGGAATCGGTGCGCCCCAGTAACGCTGGCGGGAGATACACCAGTCGCGCAGGCGGTAGTTGACGGTGCGCCGTCCGATTCCCTGCTGCTCCATCCAATCCCCAATTGCTTCCATCGCCCGGCGGTTGGGCATCCCGTCGAACTGGCCGCAGTTGACCTGCACGCCGTCCTCAACGTAGGCTTCCCCCATTGTGTCCGGGTCCAGGTGCGTCTCCTCAGGCTCGATGACCACGCGTATGGGCAGACCGTATTCGCGCGCAAACTCAAAATCCCGCTGGTCGTGGGCGGGCACCGCCATGATAGCCCCCGTACCGTATTCCATCAGTACATAGTTCGCGACCCAGATGGGCACACGTTCATTGTTGACGGGATTGATGCAATAAGCGCCTGTGAAGATGCCTTTCTTGTCTAGCTCAGGCTCGGCGTGCGCGCCGGCTCTCTCCCGCATCACCTGCTCGCAGAAGGCGAGCACCTGCGCTTGTTCTTGCTTGCCGGCTACAAGCTTCGGAATCAG
>JALGUK010000037.1 GCA_029820875.1 Candidatus Zipacnadia bacterium | reverse complement strand
GCCGGAACGTAGCGTTCGCGGATGCTAATGGTGGCGCCGCGTGCGGTTGTCCCGTCGTAAGTTCGTGCAGCCGGGTCGCGCCGAAGGGACACATCGTACCATTCGAGAGCCTTGTCAAAGTCGGGCTTGCGTTCATAGCCGTGAGCCAACAGGCGTTCAACGTAGTCGGGATGGCCGGGGATGCGTGCAGCCTTCCTAAGCCAGATTGCTGCATTGTCATAGTCATCCAGCTTGTCGAAATACGACCAACCAAGTTCCATATAAAGGTCGGGCTTGTCGGGGTTCCACGCGATGCCCTCTTTGTAAACCGCCAATCCGCTGTCGACGAAATACTGTCTCTCCTTCATCCAGCGCTGCTTTGCCAGCAGGTCTCCCACCTTGGCCGCTTCCTCGATCTTCTTGTCCACCTCAACAGTCAAGTTGTAAAGGAAGTGCCATCCGGCTGTATCCCAGGCTGTAATGAAATGCGGGTCCAATAGAGTCACAGTGCGCAGGATGGGAACCATTCGATTCCAGAACCCGTTATCCCAGTACTCATCCATCTTCATCCACAGGATGTCTGCCGCGATCCCCCGGAAACCGCCGAGGACTGCACCCATTACCAGGCCTGTGACAGCCTCCGGCTGAATTTTCTGCACCATTTCAACCGGAAGCGGCTCGGTCAGGCCGTCGTACAGCCGCTGCTCGTCAATGTTCTCGCGAAGCGGATAAAGGGCCGCAAGGAGTGCGACCACAACAATCCAATAGGGTAGAGCATTGAACCGCATCGCCAACCACCTCTTACGGCGTCAGAATTCCTTTTGGTTGAACAAGACATAGCCAATCAGCACGACAACCACAGTGTAAGTCAGAGCATACAAAAGGGTCTTCAGGACATAATCCGGAGCCACGACATTACCCACCGCGAAGGCTTGTCGAACGTCAAACATCTCGTAATGCGGCACAATACTGCTGACCACGTTCAGGAGCAGCCGATTGGCCGCGGTGAATGACCCTTCTGATGTGCCGCCGTGTGTGGCAAGGTGGTGCAAGAAGGAGCTTAAGTGACCGGTGAAGTAAAGGAAGAAGCTGAGAACCACAGTGAAGACGGACGAAGCGACCGTCGAGCAAGTCACTGCAATCGCCGTGATGATGGCCATTTCGAACGTGATTAGCAGGATGCCCTTGACGAGGTTCGGGAGCATTATCAGCCGGTTGAATTGGTCTGCAAACTGGGGATTACGTGCCTTCAGCAGGAAAACGACAAAGAAGACGATGGCCATCAGTATGACGTTGACAAGTACCGTAAAGAACGCTCCCAGGAATTTACCCAACAGAAAATCGGACCGGCGAAGCGGCTTGCTGAGGACTACATGAATGGTTTTACGTTCCACTTCAGTGGGGATCAAGTAGGCACCAAGCATCACTGCTATCAACATACCGAATAATCTCATGGCGCCGAGGCTCATATCCAGGATGAACTTAAGCTCCTCGCCCGGCGACATGTAAGCGAATAGCTGTGACGATGCGATTGTGACGATAGCAAAGAGCAACAGAATCTGAAGGATTTTACGCCGCAGCGCCTCCCGGAACGTGCTCCATGCGATGCGCCCGATGTTGGGGAATGCCCGAATCGTCTCACTTAGCACTCCGCCCGGACGGCTACCCGGGGCGATGGTATGCTCCGTCGCGCTCATTCGATAATGCCTCCTATCGAGACGGGTTCCTCGGCGATTTCATCACGCGGGGCCGAGCCGGTCAGCTCCAGGAACGCTTCCTCGAACCGCCGTTGTCGCTGCCCGACCGAAACTATCTTGCCGCCGGCTTCGTTGATAGTACTCAGAATCTGAAAAATCTGGCTTTCGTCGGTTACCTTCGCTTCGAGAGTTCCATTTTTAAGTGTCGCATCCCGCGTCAAGGCCTCAATGCGCTTGAATGCAGCCTCATTGACGTTATCGGCAACGACAATCGTTGCGGTATCCGCGAGCAGAAGGTCTGTTACCTCCCCGCTTGCGACCAACTTGCCTCGGTCCAACACCGCCACATCGTCGCAAATCTCCTCGATGTTGGCCAGAAGATGTGAGCACAGGAATACGGTTCGCCCTTCCTGACCGAGCCTTAGGATAACATCCTTGATTTGCCGGCTTCCAAGGGGGTCAAGGTTGGCTGTGGGTTCGTCCAAGAAGACGAGCAGGGGATCGTTAATGAGTGCCTGCGCCAGTCCGATGCGCTGGATCATTCCCCGTGAACAGTCGCGAATCCGCACATGGCGCCGGTCAGACATCTCAACCAGCTCCAGCAGCTCATCGGTCCGCTTGCGAAGTTCCGCGCCGCGCAACCCGAAAAGACCGCCGTAGAAGTGCAGAATCTCTTCGCCGTTGAGGTGGTCGTAAAAATAGGGGCCTTCGGGGAGAAATCCGATATAGCGCTTGTAATCAATCCTTCCAAGCTTCTGCCCCAGGATTTCGGCGGTCCCGCTCGTTGGGAAAATCAAGCCCAGCAGCAGTTTGAGCGTGGTGGTTTTACCCGAACCGTTCGGACCCACCAAGCCAAAGATACGGCCCTCTTCAACTGTCAGATTCAGGTGGTCAAGAGCAGCGGGGGCGACACGCTCAACCTTCCCGCCTTCCTCGGTGGGTTTGCTCCTGCGTTTTGCGCCTCTGTAGACCTTGGTCAGGTCATGGGTTTGAATCACTGCAGCCACTATGATACCTCCTGACGATACATCCGCATGACGGTCTGCCCGACCTGGAAAGGTGAACTCCTGCGCTGGGGAACATCCCTATTATAGCACACGTGTAGAGGAAGAGCAATGCGGCTACAGGCGCACCAAAACCCTGCCGCTGGCTGGTTTCTAACCATAATACTTGCAAACGACTCCATAACTCGGTATGATATATTTACAAGAGGTCCCGCATTGCCGCAGCACTGTGTTAAGAGTAAACCATGTAGCCGACTGGTTTTGTTCCTGGATGCTGTTCTTTTTATGCAAAGGTGTTTGCATCAGACGGTCGGGACGGTTGCCAGGCCTTGGAGGGACAACCAATGGAAAGCATTTCAAGCGGCCGTTCACGTTGCGCCCGAGTCATTCACACACGAATGGAGCGCATCATTGATGACTTCTTCGCGTCGGGGTCACGTCGCATTCTCACCCAACCAAGGGCTTGGGAGCCAAGGGCCGACGTCTACGAGACCGAAACTGCGCTGGTCATTCAGGTGGAGCTCAGCGGCATAGCTCGCGAGGACATAGACCTTTCCCTGCAGGGGGACAGGTTGTACCTCCGAGGAGTTCGGCCCGCGCCCGAGAATGAGCCTCAAAAGCGGTATCGCCAGGTAGAGATCCCCTGCGGTACGTTCGAGCGCGTCTTTCAGTTGCCGCCGGATGTGCTGCACGGCGATATCAGTGCGAAGCTGAAGGACGGTCTGCTAACGGTGACTCTCGTGAAAACCAAGTGAAGGGCCGCCGGTTCCTTGTACGGAGGGGCATCTGAACCGAAGGTCACTTGCCATCCGATTCATTGACAGTAGAAAACACATACCGGACAGGGCCGAGGTGACTTGCGTGACCGTGAAACATCCTGAAGCGGAGCAGCCGCTTCCTGAGCAACTACCCGTATTAATCCTCGAGGGCGTTGTCATCTATCCGATGATGCTTGCGCCCCTGGCGGTAAGCGACCCGGGCGATGTCGCCCTCATTGACCAGGCGCTCGCGGCGGACCGCAACATCGCAGTTGTCACTCGCCGGCCTCCCGAACAAGAACCCGATGAGGCCCCTCCCGAGCAGACGGAGACGGAACAGAAGCCGCTGGAACCGGCGGAAGATGAAAAACCGGATGTCTTCGAAGTCGGGTGCGCCGCGACCATCCTGCGGATGCTGCGGACCCCGGATGACGAGCGGCGTCTGCTCATTCAAGGGACTGCTCGTTTGCGGATTCTCGAATGGATTCAGACCAAGCCGTTCTCCGTGGCACGCGTGGCGTACATTAAGGATGAAATCAAACCCAGTGTGGAGCTGGACGCCCTCAAACAGTCGGTCCTGGCCCAGTTCCGGAGAGTCGTCGAACTGGCGCCCCAGCTTCCGGAAGAGCTGTACATCCAGGCACTCAATATGGATGACCCGGCTCGTCTTGCTGACCAGGTCGCGGCGAACCTGAACCTGTCCATCGAGGAACGCCAGTCGGTTCTGGAAACCGCCGATGTTACCGAGCGCCTGCGCAATGTTTTGGAGTATCTCCAACGCCAGATCGAAATCCTCGAGGTCAGTTCCCGCATCCAATCGGACGCACGTCAGCAGATCGAGAAGGGCCAACGGGAGTACATTCTCCGCCAGCAACTCCGGCAGATCCAAAAAGAACTCGGTGAAGAGGATGTACAACAGGCTGAGATTAACCGTTTGCGCGAGCGGATGGAAAAAGCATACATGTCCGAGGAGGCCAAGGAAGCAGCCAACCGGGAACTGGAGCGCCTCAAGTACATCAACCCGGCCGCTGCCGAGTACAGTGTGGTCCGCACCTATCTGGACTGGCTGATAGACTTGCCGTGGACCAAGGGCACCGAGGACCAGTTGGATGTTGAGACTGCCCGGAAAATCCTCGACGAGGACCATCACGATCTTGAGCGCGTCAAGGAGCGCGTCCTCGAATTCCTCGCCGTCCGCAAGCTTAAGCCCGAAGGCAAGGGACCTATCCTGTGCTTCATCGGGCCTCCGGGTACGGGCAAGACGTCTCTTGGGCGCTCCATCGCCCGGGCGATGGGCCGCCAGTTCGTCCGCATGTCGCTGGGCGGGGTCCATGACGAGGCGGAAATCCGCGGGCACCGCCGCACTTATGTCGGGGCGCTTCCAGGGCGCATAATCCAAGGCATTCGCCGAGCTGGCTCCAACAACCCCGTCTTCATGCTCGACGAAATCGACAAGGTTCACCAGGACTTCCGCGGCGACCCATCGGCGGCCCTTCTGGAGGTTCTTGACCCCGAGCAGAACTTCTCATTTGAAGACAATTATCTCGAGGTCCCGTTCGACCTCTCGAAGGTCCTGTTCATCGCCACCGGCAATCTCCTGCACCCCATCCCACCTGCATTGCGGGACCGGATGGAAGTGCTCGAACTGCCGGGTTATACAGTCGAAGACAAGCTGATGATCGCCAAGCGCTTCCTCGTGCCCCGGCAGCTTGACGAACACGGCTTGACCACCAACAACGTGAGCATACGCAAACCCGCTCTGAGGCAAATTATCCGCCAGTACACCCGCGAGGCAGGCGTGCGCAACCTCGAACGCGAAATTGGGGCGATTTGCCGTAAGGTTGCGCGGATGGTCGCCGAAGGGAAGTCCGAAAAGGTTGTGGTGAAACCCACCAACCTCGAGGAGTTCCTCGGCCCGCGCAAGTTCTTCGAGGAGGTGCGTGAGCGCACCAACATCCCGGGAGTGGCCACAGGTTTGGCCTACACGCAATCCGGCGGCGAAATCATCTTCATCGAAGCAACGATGATGCCCGGCAATCATGAACTGCTCCTCACCGGGCAACTCGGTGACGTTATGAAAGAATCCGCACAGGCGGCGCTAAGCTACGTTCGAGCTAACGCCGAGCGGCTCGGAATCGACGAGAAGGTTCTCAAGGAGCACGACTTCCACATCCATGTGCCGGCCGGTGCAACTCCGAAGGACGGCCCGTCCGCCGGAGTGGCAATGGTCACGGCACTCGTGTCACTCCTGACGGGGCGTCCTGTCCGTCCCGACGTGGCTATGACGGGGGAAATCACGCTGCGAGGCAAGGTGCTGCCTATCGGCGGCGTCAAGGAGAAAGCATTAGCCGCTCGCAGCGCACATATCAAGACTGTGATTCTGCCCGAAAAGAACGAAAAAGACCTCGCGGAAATCCCCGACCATCTGCGGGAGGACTTGAAATTCGAATTCGCCGCGACGATAGACGACGTATTGCGAGCAGCCTTAAAGAACGGCAAGCCGCGAAACCGGAAGAAGAAACGCTGAGTGCCGGCTTAGTCGAATGTCTCGACGTCCTCGGTGGCCAAGCCGGTATGATGCCTAAGCAGCTCCCTGTTATATGCTGAGATGATGTTTTTGCGCGTTATCAGCCCCAGGAGCTTCCTCGGATTCTCCTCGTCGACTACGGGGAGCCGTCCTACGTCCCGCAACCCGAGCTTCCGGAGCGCCTCGTTGAGTGATTCGGTAGGATGAGCCACCACCAGCGTGTGGGTTGCCACCTGCTCGACTGGTACATCTGCCAGCCCTCTCCTCATTGCCTCCCGAATATCTTGTAGCGCGACAACACCACGCAACTCGCCTTTCCCATCTACAAGAGGGAAGCCATGGTGCTTCGTATTCTCAAATAACTCCGCCACGTCCCGGACCGTCGCCCCGCAACTCACAGTGATTAGGTCTGTCGTCATGGCGTCCTT
Source organism: Candidatus Zipacnadia bacterium (assembly GCA_029820875.1). The sequence continues at coordinate 3,455 of JALGUK010000037.1, read as the reverse complement.
GACCTGCAACTCATTCATGAGGCTGATATCCCGGCCGAGGGAGAAATGCACGCCGCGCCGAGTGAGTTTCAGCGTGTAGATTGAGTCCCTCAGCAAGCGCTTGGCGACAATGGTTGAAAGCACGCAGGCGGTCATGAGGGGGAGAATCATACGGTAGTCGTCGGTGAGTTCAAAGATTATGAGCACGGCGGTGATAGGCGCATGAGCCGCACCGGCGAAGAGCGCTCCCATACCCACCAGCGCGTAGCCCCCTGGACTGGTGACAGCACCCGGCGCGAGAAGAATTACCAGTCGTCCGAACAATAGGCCGAGCATCGAGCCGATAAAGAGGCTCGGCGCGAAGATGCCGCCCGACCCGCCACTTCCGAGGGTAAGGGCCGTCGCCAGAGGTTTTGCAAGCAGCCACACAAGGACAACCCCGGCGGCTGCCGTCGGCAGAAGCACTTGCTCAATGGCCCCGTACCCAACGCCGAAGACAGCAGGAACGCCATCTACGTCAGTGCCTTTGGGTAGAAGCGTCAGTGCCCCAAGAAGCCCGACCATTGCCCCACCAATGGCCGCCTTCGAATACTCCGTGACGTGAATTGCGTCAAACGTGTCTTCGCACCAATAGATGAGCCGGGTGTATCCGACAGCCAGAACGCCCGCGATGGTGCCGAGAATCACAAACAGCGGCAATTCCGTAAAGCTCGCCAGCCCATACTCAGGGATCGGGAAGGCAAGCACCTTGCCGAAGACGCTCCGCCCCACGACCGAAGCGCTTACAGAAGCCAGGACCACGACCCCAAATGACTCCGCGGTGAACTCTCCGATCAGGACCTCAAGGGCGAAAATGACCCCGGCCAGCGGCGCGTTGAAAGTGGCCGCGATCCCACCTGCTGCGCCACACGCCACCAAGCTTGAAATACGGGCGTCCGAAAGGTGAAGGAGTTGCCCCAATGTCGAGCCGATCGCCGAACCGATCTGCACAATCGGGCCCTCTCGGCCAACCGATCCGCCCGAGCCGATGCAAATGGAGGATGCCAGGGACTTGATGACAGCCACCCGCGGTCGGATTCGCCCTCCCTTGATCGCCACGGCCTCCATGACCTCAGGGACTCCGTGTCCCTTAGCCTCCCGGGCGAAGAAGTATATCAAGGGCCCCACGATCGCCCCTCCGATGAGAGGGGGAACTACGAACCGGAATGGCCCCATGAAGTTGAGTGCATCGGCTATAACGTGCAAGAAGAGCCAATCGAACTTCGCGATAAGGTATCGGAAGGCCACTGCCCCCAGGCCAGCCCCAAGTCCTACGACAACCGCTGCGATGACAAGGGCCGTGCCGCCCGGCAAGGGGAATTCAAGAAGCCACTTACGCATGCGTGCACCTATTGAAGTGCACTCAGCAGGCAATTGACATTCGCCTTCAGGTGTATCTGACGCCTCCATCAGACAACAAACTCCTTTTCACTCAATCCCCTAAGCATATCACGGCTATGGCCGCCGCAAGATTTCTCGTGCGGCGACGATACCGGAGGCTGCCGCCTGAACTATCCCTCGGCTAACCCCGGCGCCGTCACCGACCGCAAATAGATTGTGTACCTGTGTCTCCAGTCGAGCAGATAACTTCGGCTTCGAGGAGTAGAACTTGACTTCGACTGCGTACAGCAACGTATGTCTGGAGGCGACACCAGGGGCCAAGCAGTCCATCGCCTCAAGCATCTCCAGAATGCCTGACAGATGCCGGTAAGGGAGCACATAGCTGATGTCGCCCGGCGTGGCATCCTTGAGTGTCGGCTCAACCAGGCAGTGCCGCATCCGCGATGGCGTAGAACGCCGCCCGGAGCGCAAGTCTGTCAAGCGCTGGACGAGCACGCCGTCCCCGAGCAGATTTGCAAGCTGGGCAAGATTCCTGCCGTAGGTAATCGGGTCGTCGAACGGCTCGGTGAATGTCGTACTGACCAGCAGTGCAAAGTTTGTATTCGGCGTCGGGCGCGAAACAACGGTGTGCCCGTTGACGGTCACCAACCCGTGCAGCTCCTCGGTCGCGACTGCGCCGTGCGGGCACATGCAGAACGTGCGGATGAGGTTGTCGAACGTTTTTGAGTAAAACTGTAGTTTAACCTCATAGAACTGTTCAGTCAAGTCATGCAGCACCGCCTCGGGGACCTCTACCCGTACTCCCACATCCACAGGGTTGCGGCTGAGCGTCAGGCCCAGCCGTCGAGCCTCCTGCACAAGCCACTCCGCGCCTGAGCGCCCGGGCGCCACGATTACATATCGAGCCTCTACAAACTCACCCGAGGCCAGTTCGACGCCCTGAACATGCCCCTGCTCCGCCACAATCCGCACCGCCTCGACTCCGGTGCGGATTGCCACCCGGTCGCTCAGCGCCTGGCGCATGTTCTGCAGCACCTCAGGGCAGTGATCCGTCCCGATATGGCGGATTGGAGCCCAAAGGAGCCGGAGATCCCCCCTAGCCGCCCTCCGTTCCGTCTCTTCGACGATTGCAGGATCGGGCCGGTAGAGCCGCTCGGGCGCGCCGAAGTGAACGAACTGCCGGTCCACATCCTCGATGAGGCGCATTACCTCATCCTCCGATACATACTCGGTCAGCCCGCCGCCGATGCGGGTGGAAAGGTTCAACTTGCCGTCACTGAATGCGCCCGCGCCACCCCACCCACCGAGGATATCCTCCCGACGCGCGTGGTCACGCTCGGGAAGGTCCCGCCCACGCTCAATCAGCAGGACGCGCCGCTCCCCTTCGCGTGCCAGTGTAAGCGCCCCAAAAATCCCTGCAGGTCCAGCACCAATGATTACGCAATCGTAGATGCTTCCGCCGCTTGCACTCACCCTGCTTCAGCCTCCGTGATGATTTCGTCCACTCGCCTTTTCGCCTCATCCAGCGCCTGCTTGGGCGTCTCCTCGCCGAGCAGCGCCTTCTGTACCGCTGTCTTTATCTCCTCGGCGATGCGGGTCCACCTGGGATGAAGCGGCACGAACTTGCCGGTCTCAAGCAAGTCCATGAATGTACGCCACTGCTCGCTTTTCTGGATGTAGTCGGATGCTGCGACGCTTTTCAGCTCCGGCAACATGCCGGTGGACTTCGCCCACTCAAGCCGCCGGTCGTGGTCATACATGAATTCTTCCACGCCGCCTTCTTGTCCTTGCAGGTGTTGAACATAATCAAGTTGTCGGTGACCGCCATCGTCACCTGCTCTTTGTTGGTGGGTATCGGCGCGATTCCGTAGCGGATATCAGGCGCCTCCTCCTCAAGCATCCCCCAGAACCAAGGGCCGGTAATCATCATTGCGAGTTTGCCGGCCTTGAACATATCCTGGAGGTCCTCACGCTCGGCGCCGGTCGGATCCGGCTCGCTCACCTTGTACCTGTTGACCAGGTCCACCAGGAACTGTAAGGATTCGATACCCTCAGGCGAATTGAACGCGGCCCGCCCGTCCTCGCCGAATATGCGG
>JALGUK010000524.1 GCA_029820875.1 Candidatus Zipacnadia bacterium | reverse complement strand
TGCCGGACATGAAAGAGGCCTGGACAACGAGCCTGCCGGATGCTCTGAGGTAAAGGTGTGAGCCTGGCCGGAACCGGGAGATGAACCGGCGAGGCGTCTGTTGGAGTGAAAACGTACACTCGGGGGTGGATGAATGTACGCTGCTATCGTCCTGATAAACACCGAGATAGGCACTGTCCCCCAGGTGGCAGAGGCTTTGGCGGAGATGGAGGAGGTCCACCAGGTCTATTCGGTTGCGGGGGAATACGACATCGTGGCCATAGTGCGAACCCGACAGTTCGAAGACCTCTCGGATATAGTCAGCGTGCGCATAGCCGGTATTCCGGGTGTTGCCCGGACGCAGACGCTGACCGCCTTTCGCAGTTATCCCGCCTCTCTTATGGAGAGCATGTGGCGCATCGGGATGGATGAAGAACCGCCGGACTCGTGAAGCGCAAGCGCCCATGATGTAACCGAGGCGATGTCCATGATAGAAGATGCTCGTCCGAGAATCGCCATCCTTCAATTCCCCGGCTCCAATTGCGAGATGGAGACCAAGCGCGCAGCGGAGGCCGCCGGAATGCGCGCCGACATCTTCCGCTGGAATAAGCCGCCTGAGCTGCTCGCGGAGTACGACGCCTACATAATTGGCGGCGGCTTCTCCTACCAGGACCGGGTGCGCGCGGGAGCCGTCGCGGTCAAGGAGCCGATTATGCGCGAGGTCGCCGAGCAAGCGGCCGCCGGAAAGCCCGTGGTGGGTATCTGCAACGGCTGCCAGATTCTCGTAGAGGCAGGCCTGATTCCGGGCCTTTCACCGGGCGATGTCGAGATGGGGCTGGCGCCCAACCGCATGGTCAAGGATGGCCGCGTCGTCCGGCGGAATCACTACTGTGCGTGGACTCACCTCCTGCACACTGCGCCTAAAGGCCGTTGCCTGGCTACCTCGCTGATTGAGCAGAACGCTGTCTTGCCTATACCTATCTCGCACGGCGAGGGGCGCTTCACCACAAGGAAAGTGGGCCTGATTGAGGAGCTGATAGCCAACGGGCAGGTCGTTTTTCGCTACTGCGCCGCCGGCGGCGAAATAAACGATGAGTTCCCGGTCAACCCGAACGGCTCCACATACAACATCGCGGCCTTGTGCAACCGCGAGGGCAATGTCTTCGCGATGATGCCGCACCCCGAGCGCGCCAGTTGGGTCTATCAGTTGCCGTACGAACTCGGCGGGCAATGGGCGCAGGCAAAAGACCAGGCCTGGGGGGAACATGCAAAGATGCGCGCCCCCGGCCCGGGCCGGATAATCTTCGAGTCGCTGAGGGAAGCGCTTCGCTCACGCCGACAATCCGGTGGGGATGCCTGATGTACGACATCGAACTGTTCGTCCGCCTGAAGATACCCGACGTGGTGGCCGTCACCGCCCAAACGACGCTCCAACGCCGGATGGGATACGCCGAGACCCTCCGCCGCCTCAAACGGGAGGACTTCTGGAAGATAACCGTGGATGCAGCGTCCAGGGAAGAGGCTGAACGCCTCGCGGTGGAGCTTGCCGAGAAGACCAGTCTCTTCGTCAACCCCAACAAGCACACATACACCTATCAAGTTGTTGAAAGCGGCGCTCATGACACGGACAAGAGGCCAGCCTGACGCTTGATGCGCTTCGGAATCGGCTCGGCTACGGACATGTCGTCCGCGACGTCGAACGCGGGACATTGTGGACGCTCGAGATAGCAGCCGACAGCGCCGAAGCCGCCCGGCGGGTGGCCGAGGAAATCACGGTCACGCGCCGCGTTGACGCCGGATTGCTCGTCAATCCGCACTTCCAGGAATATGTCATTCTATGACGGCCGTATCGGCCGAGCGTGCCCCGGGTGAAGGAACGGCCATGACCCATCGCACACGTATCCTCGATGTCCGCACCCTGCAAGACCTCGAAGCCGAGCTTGACCGCATCGGTGCACCGACATCCGAGCGCCGGCGGATTGCCGAAGCAGGCATCGGCATGGTCATAAAGGTCAACGCAGTTCCCCTCGATTCGGCCGCCGTCATCACGCAGAAGTTGCGGGCTATCGGAGGGGAGGCGGTCTCCGGCCCGGGACTCGCCGACCGGGCGGAGACCTGTGACATGCTCCTTTTCGGCACTCCGAGCCAGCTCCATCGCCTGAAGGACGCCGTCGCCGACCGCTCAAGCGCCTGCGACATCGCCGGGGAGGC
>JALGUK010000036.1 GCA_029820875.1 Candidatus Zipacnadia bacterium | reverse complement strand
GTCGTGAATGTGGTTGTGCACGACCCGGTTGTCGGCGCTGTGGCCTATCCAGACGCCGACCGCAGCGTGGAAGATGTGCCCGCCATCCCCGATGTCATTGTCCGAGATTGTGGTGTGGGAGCTATCATGCCCAACCTTGACGCCCCCTCCGCCGAGGTCGAAAATATCATTGCGCACAATGCGATTGTCCCTGCAGCCTGCGGCCAGCTCGATGGCATAGGTGCCGATGTGAGCAATCGTGCAGTCACGGATGGTACATGACCGCGCGCCTTGCAGATAGATTGCGCCCGGCACATTTACCGCCGCCTGGGCCGCCCCGGCAACATCATCGGGGAGGGACCATTGGCAGTGGCTGAACGAGAGACCTACCAGTTGAATGTGCTGAACGGTCTTTCCGCCCTTGGCAGGCCCCTCGAAACGGACGAGCTGCTGCAGGCGGGGTGCGACCACCTCCACCTCGTCCAGTTTCTCGCCGGGCAGGGGCAAGTAGTAGAGCGTGCCGGTGGAGCGATCCAGATACCATTGGCCGGGTGTATCGAGGGCCTCGAACACGTTCTCGACCCAGTACGGCCCAGGCTGGCCGTTGCGGCAATCCTCGAGCTTCTGGACACTCCTTTTGCTGAAGGTGACGATATGTCTGCGCCCGTCCACGTCTTTGACCGGCAGGCGGTTGTCAACCCAGCGTGTGAAAGCAACCACTTCAATGTCCTGCAGGTTCTTCCATCTCTTCAGGTGCCCCGCCTTGAACTTCATCTGGGTGTTGCCGCGGTTCCAAGGCTGGGTGCCTTCGTCGGCGTTGAACCCCGCGAAGAAGTAGAAGCCTTCCTTCGGGAGCCTCGGGCGAAACCGACGCTTACCGTTGACGAAAAGTTCGCGAAAGTACCACTCGCCGCGTTCCACGTCCGGCAATTTTGCGCTCCAAAGCCTCTTGCCTGCGCGGGTGCTCTCCTTCCAGCCGGTTATCCGACGCCCTCCGCTGATGATGGGCTGCTCGTTGCGGTATGCCATGTAGATAACCGGCGACTCTTTCGTCCCGGAGTCCTGCGGTTTGAAGACCAGCGGCTCATCGAGAAAATACGTGCCACCACGGAGCTTGACCCGCACCGGTCGCTTCAGCACGGTGCCGCTCTTGCGCATCTTTCGGACGGCATCGCGTGCTCGAGCGATTGTAGCGAAGGGGCCATCGTCATGGGCCTTGGTCGGCGTCGGTCGGGTCCCGGACCATTTGTCGTCACCGTCCGGGGCAACGTAGAATGTGAGCGATTTCGGCACCGCATACTGGCCGAGCGGAGCTTGGAGCAACGTTAGCACAACATGCAGAGCTTGTGAGGCGACCATTCGAGACACTCCCACGCAGATTCAAATCTTCGCGCTATCTGGGAAACCCGCTACTGAACGGGAAGTTTAGCAAAAGGGCTGTCAATCCCTTCAATGGGTATGTATTTTTGCCCTGCAGGCGAGCCTATCTTTTATCCACTTTTGGTGATAGACGCAAGTGACTAATCCGCCTTGACCCTTGGATGTTGTTTAACGTATAATCAATTTAGTTAGGGGATGCCAAATGGTATTGGGAAGGGGGGTATCTCTTGCTTAGTGGCGTCAGAAACCGTCAGCGTTTCCTTTTGATGTGGCTGATTTTATCGGCCACATCGTTGGCGTTATGCCCTGCCAACGCTGAGTCAAGTTCACATTCCGTCACCGTAATTATTTCCGACCGCGAGGTTGACTGTGATGTCCAGCCATTGCGTGATGGCGAGGAGATACTCCTGCCCGGTTCTTTATTGAGCCGGGAAATCGGAATGCAAGTCATTGAAAACGCTACGATCCCCGGTATGTGGGACGTGCGGTTTTACGGCGACAGGCTCTCGGTGCGCCCTGACAAGTCAAGCGCATTGCTCAACGGCCAGACTATACATCTACAGACCGGCCCAAAGGTCGTTGACGGTACATTATTCCTGCCTGCAAGCGTACTGTTTGACTGCTTTGGCATCGCTTACGATACGAGCAGTACCGGTGATGATGTCAGGCTGCATATCAAGCCTCCAGGCGCGCGTATCGCTTCCATTCGCCACCATGTTCATCCGGACAAGTTTCGGGTTGTCGTGGACCTTGAGGGGCTGGCCGCATTCTCGTGGATACAGGAGGATGATAGCCTATCTCTGCGCATTCAAGCTCCTGAGGACGGGCCCGCGCCTTTGCTGCAAAGTGAGACGCTTTCGGATCCGATTGTGCGCTCAATCGAGACCGAACCTGATGATGGCCTGGGCATCACAATAATAACCACGGCGGGCCAACCGAAGTGGCACGTCTTTACCCTGGGCGGACCGCCGAGAATCGTCGTTGACTTCCTCCGGCCACTCCCACAACCGCCCCCGATATCGCAGCTAAACCGGGCGATGCGGTTCGAGCGCCGGGTGTTTGCGACCTCTCGCGGACCTGCGCTCAGTAACGTGATGGTTGTTGACCTGAATGTACCCGGCGTGTCAATCCGCCCGGCATTGGCTGGGGAGACGGTGGCTCAGCGTGCTCCGACAAGTCGCATTGGGGCCCGGGAGGGGGCGCTTGTAAGCATCAATGGCGGCTTCTTTGCTCCGCGGGGCCAGCCGCTCGGTCTGCTTGTGATTGACGGCGAATGGATTACCCATCCGATAAAGGGGCGGACGTGCCTGGGCATTACTAACGATGGCAAGCTCCTTATGGGCCGCGTCATCTTCGACGGGCGCGTCACTGCGGACGGAGCCGGGACTGTCGCACTGGACGGTCTCAACTGCGGTCACGTCAATCCAAACGAAGCGATTGCTTACACGACGCGCTGGGGCCCTAAGCTTGCGGGTCATCCGACTGCAGTCCGAGTAGTAATTTCGCAAACCGGAGTCATCACGCTTGTTGAGAAGTGGCAGCGGGACGTTGTCATTCCGCCCGGAGGGTTCGTCATCTCGTCCGTCGGCGCAAAGGCGAAGCAGCTCGAGAAGGCACAGCGTGGCGGGAGCGCCAAGGTCGAGCTAAGGACGAAACCCAACTGGCCGAACCTTCGCCACGCCATCGGGGGAGGACCGAGGCTGGTCAAGAACGGACAGGTCTTCATCACCGCTGACATCGAAGGGTTCGCTTCGGACGTGTGGGCGGGGCGTGCACCGCGTACGGCAGTCGGGATACGGCCCAACGGGCAGATGCTTCTGGTCACTGTGGATGGCCGCCAACCGGGTATCAGTGAGGGCGTGACGCTTAGGGAACTGGCCAATTTGATGATTAAGTTGGGTGCACGGGATGCGATGGCGCTGGACGGAGGCGGGTCTACAACATTCTGGCTAAAAGGGCAGATTATGAACCGCCCGTCCGATGGCGTGGAACGCCGCGTATCCAACGCGCTCGTGGTGATCGCGGAGGCACCCGAGGGATAAACATTGCCCTCTCTCCATTCCTACCGGGGATTGGAACCCACGAGCACCGCTTTGTGCGGTCAGATTATGACTGAATCCAGGTGTTGACGTTGAAACGGCTTATACTGAAACTATTGCTGTTTGCTGTTGTGTTGTCGGCGATTTTGTACGTATTCACCATTCGGGGCCGGAATATTAATTCAAAAGACACCCTGGGCGTCGGTAACGCTTTGGCGACGCAACAAGCGCGCTTGGACCAGACAAGCCTGTGGGCGGAGGAAGACATTAAGCCGGGCCAGCCAGGACGAGCCGACCGTGGTTGTTTCCCGATCGGCAACGGCCGGGTCTTCACGACGATGGGACTGTATGATCCCCCTAACACCCTCGAGAACACTCTCGCACCCCACTACCAGAAGACGTCCGGCCTGCTGGGGCAGCAGGCCATGGTACTGGTAGTTGAGGGAAAACGCGTTCAACTTGCGGATTGCAGCGTCCGACGAGTGCGTGGCACCGGAATTGTGCGGACATCCGGCTCCGCAGGCGGCCTGCGCCTGGAAACTGTGGATTTCGTCCCGCCGGATCTGCCTGTCATCGTCCGTATCATCACTGTCAGACCGCCGGAGCACGGCCTTGTGCGCGGTGTAGCCGTCGAAGCCGCCTTTTCCGGCGTCACCCCCGAGCGCGACGGCGCAAATGTTATGTTGAGTCGTGGTCGAATAAGCATTCTGCCGCGTTTCTTGGGCAGCAGGACGCGATGGATTATCCCAAAGGAATCACCTGAGCCCGCTGGTCTAAAGGGTAAAGGCACGTCCCGTGCTCAGGAATCGGCGATACTACGCCTTCCGCTGGGGACCGTATCGGCAAAACGCGGGCCGGTGACAAGGATATTCGTTGTAGCATTCGGCATGACCCGGGAAGATGCGCAAAAAGCCCTCGATGATGCCGCTGCCCAGGGCTCTGCACTCCTAGAGAAGACTCTTGAGTTCTGGGAAAAGTGGCAGGAGGGGACAACCCAGCTCGCGTGCGATAACAGCCAGCGGGTAGTGGACTTTCTCGAAGATCAGAAAGTCATAATCAAGACACAGCAGGCTGAATTAGGCGGTTACTCGCCGATGTACCAGTATACGTACTGCTGGATTCGCGATTCCAACGGTCCGGTCCGGTACATGCTTGATATCGGGCAATTCGATGATGTCAAACGTTACCTGGATTTCCATTGGCGGGCATGTGCGAAGCTGGGCGAGGTGCCCAATGCAATTGCGCTGGACCAGGACGTCTCCGGTCCTACACCGAAGGTTGACTGGGCCAAGGCCAAGGTCCCAGCGGCCGAGATTGCAAGTTTCGTGGTGCTGCAACACTACTGGTACTATCTCCATTCGGGCGACATCATACTGCTCAAAGAGCATTATCCTTACTTGAAACGCTGCCTGTTGGGTCAGAAGCTGACCGAAGGATACCACCTGCCGTTTCACGGCGACGAGACATATCGCTTCCCAGGTTATATGCTGTTCCCGCAGAAGGGGACACCAATTGATTACGTGGACCTGGACTTGCTCTCCGCCGACTCGGCCTTTGAGTTCGTCGCCGCCGCGGAAGGGCTGGCCGAGGTCGCGGACAGGCTTGGGGAAAAGACCGACGCCAGCCGGTTCAAGATGCTCGCAAAGAAAGTGCGACATGCCACAGAGAATTGCTACTGGATGCCCGACCGAGGCTACTACGCACCCGCGATGAGCGATGTGTCGGGGCAGTTGCACCAAGAACCATTCGCAAACATCAACCTCCGCCCGCTTTGGGTGCGGTATGCAGCGGCGGATGAACGTGCTCGGGACAATGTCCTGAACGCACTGGCCTACCTCTGGCGAGAGAGCGGCCCGGTGAAGACAACGCCAACGTTCGGCTATTATGTCGGCATGACACCGGGGTACGTGCTATACAATCTGGCTGCAATTGACCACCCGGCGGCCGAGAAGGCCCTGGAGGACATCCTGAAGGCTGCAGAGCCTTCTGCAGGGTTTGCGGAGATGAATACCCCGGAGGACAAACCATCGGTGGAAATATGGGGGCGTAACCGCATCCGGCCGTGGGAGGGCGGTATCAATGCCCAAGCGGTGCTCTACTACTTGACCGGGTTTGAACCCGACGCTCCCGACAAGTCGGTGCGCCTGTGCCCACATATTCCTCCCGGTTCCAAGCAGATGAAAGCCTCAAACCTGCGAGTCGGACGTTCTCAGCTCTCGCTCGAGTGCGAAAATACCGGCCAGACTATGGAGTACGACATCAGGGTAAAGGGCGAGCATGGGCTGGAAGTCAAACTGGTTGCATCTCTCCCTGGACCGGGCGTCGTCCAGGAAGGCGGGCCTTCTTCTGCCCACAGCGTGCCAGCCGGGCCTGGACTCCGCCATCAACTGACGTTGTCGAGACATCTTACTCCCGGCCAGGTGTGGCACGTTGTTGTCGAGTATAACGCGAAGGGAGAGCTGAAACCCACACTCACTCCAAAGCGTTTCCAGTACCGTGCCCCTTCGGTTCCCGCGGTTGATGTCGTGGTTTTTACTCAACGCAAGGAAATCGTGGAAAAGTGGCGCGCCGAAGGGCCAACGTTGGTTTTAGATCCCCGCATCACGTTGCCGGCGGAGATGGTCGCGAAGCTGATAGAAACTGCGCGTAACAAAGGCTGCGATAGGCTCGTGCTGGACTGGCACTCGCTGCCGGGAACCTGCAAGAAGATGAAATTCTGGCTTGAGGGCCCAGTCCATGCTGCAATCAGCGGCTTTGAAGCCACAGGCGGCAAGGTGACCTGGCTCGGAACACGGGCCGACGCGCAGCCGTGGCCTGTCGTAAGTGTCCGGAGTGACCTTTAGTTCGTGTATTATGCTCCACGGAAAGTGGTGAAAACATGCATAAGATGTTCCAAGAGATCAACGAGCAGCCCGAGGCGGTGGAAAAAACCATCAACCATGTCCTGCCGCTCGCCCGAGAGTTCGGGCAACGGATGCGCGAGGAGGCGCCCCACCTAGTTGTTATGCCCGCGCGAGGGACGTCCGATAACGTGGCCACATTCGGCAAGTACATGATAGAACACGTTCTCGGTGTGCCTGTCAGCCTGTCAGCGCCTTCCATCTTCACCATGTATCGGCAGCATCTGAAGCTTGAGGGTGCATTGGCGATCGGCATCTCTCAGTCCGGCGAAGCCCTGGATGTGATTCAATCGCTACGAAGCGCTCAAGAAGCCGGCGCTGTGACCTACGCGATTACCAACGTTGAGGGTTCGCCCATCACGCAAGTCGTTGAACGTGTGTTTGTCACACAGGCAGGTCCCGAGGAGGCGGTCCCGGCCACCAAGACCTACACATCCGCCCTGGCGGCGATGTACCTACTTTGCGCCTGTTGGGCCGAAAACGAAAGGCTTATTGACGACCTCAGAGCCGTGCCGGAAGCGATGCAACAGGTTCTGGATATGCGAGTCGATATCCGGCAAGCGACAGAGCTTATAAGCGAGGACAAGCGGAGCACCGTGGTATCCCGAGGGCCTAATCTTGCCACTGCAAGGGAATTAGCCCTGAAGCTGACCGAGACGTGCTACATTCTTGCTCAGCCGTTCTCTCGTGCCGACTTCATGCACGGTCCCATTGCAACCGTTGCGGGGGATGTTCCGGCGATTCTGATCATCCCGGAGGACCAGTTTCACGATGAGATGATGGAACTGGCCACAATGCTCCAAGACTTGGGCGCACGGACACTCATCATCGGCGCTCGGGATGAGATTCACAAGCTGGCGACGGTCCCAATCCAGATCCCGATGACGGTGAGCGAGTTGTGCTCCCCGCTCGTGTACATAATCGCCGGGCAGCTACTTGCCTATTACCTTGCCCTGCGACTCAAGCACGACCCCGACCACCCGGCGGTCATCTCGAAGGTCACACGGACGATCTGATAAGTTACTGCGCGTACAACTCTAATTCATTAAGGCTGGGCCATCCGGCCGCTTTGGTGATCACAACCCGTACAAACTTGGCCGTTATCGGTGTGGGGAAGTGGACATACTGGACGGTCCTGGTCACTGCGTCGCGGTAAGAGACGACCGGCTTCCCCCACTTCTCGCCGTCTGATGACAGGTAGATGTCAGCGGATTCCGGGTAGTCCTTCCCTTGGCTGGTCTGCTTGAGGCAGATTCCCAGTCCGGTAAGGTCATACAACTTGTCCAACTGGAGTGTATAGGTGGCGGGCACGTCCTCGGAAGCCTTCCACGCTGCGTGGAAATAGTCCAGGTTCCCGTCGAAGACCGCTTGCGGCCCTCCGCCCGGGAGCCGAGCATCCTTTGCATCCATGTCCGTAATGATTTTCAGTTTCCCCGCAGCATTCAGGGCGGACAGGTCTATCTTCTCGCCCGGGGGCGGTGGCGTAGGCCACCTCTCTGCAAGGTTCTCCAGGACGATTCCAGGTTCGATTGTAAAAATCGCCTCGCGAATGTCGGACCCGGCGCCCTCCTCGTAGTAGATACAGATTATCGAGCCGTCGTCCAATTCGGCCAGACCCGGATAGGCACCGCCGACGGTATCAATTTGCCATGGACGCCCCCAAGTGGCACCGAAATCGGTCGAGATTGACACAGCCGTGCCGGGATATCGATGGGCGACGAGCAGCAAGTTCTTCGATGTCAACATCACAGTTGGGGCGTCTCCCCTGTGGGGCAATTGGATGGCTTTGCCCCAGGTATAGCCCTCGTCCTCTGAATAGGCTTCATGCATACCCGGCCGCATCAGAATGATAAGCCGGACGTCGGGAAGGCGTGCTATTGACGCTTCGCAAAAGCCATAGGAGAATTTCAGCGACTGCTCCGGGTCAACGAGAACAGTGTCAGTCCATGTCCGGCCGAGGTCGTTGGAATGTACGACAGCGGTAACATAATGGCCCGGCACTTCCTCGGCGTAAATCGGAAGCGCAACGTGCTGGCCCTTCAGTTGGATAGGCGGGCCTGAGACGAAAACACGTCGCCCGACGCCCGTCTTGTCTTTGAACGGCGTGGTAACGACGACCGGTTTGCCCCAGGTATTCCCTCCGTCAGTCGAACGCACGACATAAACCTCTGTCTCTCGCTTTTGCTTGCCGTTTTCTTTATAATAACGGCTGGTGAAGAATGAAACGAGAAGGTCACCATTGGCAAGTTGGGTAACGTGAGGGTCGCGGTCATCCTCGGGCGTGTCGACTACGAGGATTGGAGCGCTCCAGCTCTTGCCCTGATCCGATGAACGCAGTCCGTAGACGGCTCCCCCTCGAGGGAGCTTAGCGCTCGGGTTGGATACATGCCCAAAACCAGCGTAAAAGACGACATAAAGGTCTCCGTTGGCCATCTTGCACACGTCGGGGAAGGCCTCGTAGTCGCCCCAAGGGCCTTTGTCCGTTATTTCACGGAACGTGGCTGCATCGCTCGATAGGCCCGGCAACATAGCAAGTAAGATAATCACACTGAGCAGCAGTCTCACAGAGAGACACCTCCTTATGGTTTAGAACCGGCAGCTTGCAGGCCGGCCATGTCCGTCTCACTTTGCGTAAAGCTCAAGTTCGTTCAGCCCGGGCCAGCCGTCCGACTTTGTAATTACGACCTTGACAAACTTCGCGCCTTTCGGCGTCGGGAAATGCCTGTAGATGATCTTCTTGGTCACTGTGTCCTGGAACACGGCGACAGGCTGCCCCCAATCCACGCCATCTTGGGACAGATACACCTCGGCGGACTCCGCGAAGTCTCTCCCGCCATCGCTTTGCTTGAGGCAGATTCCGAAGCCGGTCAACTCGTAAACCTTGTCCAGCTCAAGTATGTAAGTCGCCGGCTGGTTTTCAACGGCTTTCCACGCGGAGTGGTAGTGCTCGAGGTTTCCGTCAAAGACAGCAGTCGGACCGGCACCTCGCTCGTTGTCAGTCCATTGCATGTCGGTCGTTATGGTCAGCTTCCCGTCAGCATGCAACGCACGTAGAGGAACCCGCGTCCCTGGCGGAGGAGGCACAGGCCAGCGTACCTCGAGGTCGTGCAGCCGGATACCCGGCTCTATTCGAAAAACCGCCTCCCTGATATTTGACCCGGGCCCCTCTTCGTAGTAAATGCAGATGATGGAGCCGTCATCAAGTTCAGCCAAGTCGGTGCGCTACGACCAGGATGTCGTCCCTGGTCCGGATGACGGTCGGCGCATCGCCACGGTGAGGCAACCGGGTGGCCTTGGTCCACGTGTACCCCTCATCATCGGAGTAAGCCTGGTGCATACCGGGGCGCATCAGTATAATGAGCCGACCGTCGGCCAGGCGCGTGACACAGACTTCACAGAAGCCGTAAGAGAACCCCGCTGACTGCTCCGGGTCAACGCGCGAGGCATCCCCCCATGTCTTCCCGAAGTCCGTCGAGTGCATGACAGCCGTCTCGTAGTGCCCGGGAGAGACCGTGCCGTAAACCGGTAATATCACATGCTCGCCCTTGAGCTGCATCGGGGGGCTGGATTCGAATACGGAGGGAACCCCCTCATAGTCATCGTAAGGTGTCGGAGCGACCGGCGTCGGACTCGTATCCCAGGTCTGGCCATTGTCCGTCGAGCGAACGACCCAT
>JALGUK010000035.1:16830-17171 GCA_029820875.1 Candidatus Zipacnadia bacterium | reverse complement strand
TCTTCCAACATCCGGTCCGCGAACTCGAACTTGTCCATGCCAAGCCTCTTGGCCATGGCGCCGTTACGCTCCCATGGGTAGTACACCCCTCGAGGCCACGTGTCGAGGCTCGAGGTGTTGAGCGATACAGGCGACGCATCGGCAAGCAACGCTGCGGTCAACAGAACCATACAAATCGCTGTGAGCAGACGCAATAGTCTCCCCTCCCGTCGTTCTGCAGCAGATTATTTCTCCACGGAAGCGCAACTTCCTGTCCCTGCGAGAATGTTAATCTACAGGGAGTATCAGACCGGCAATTCGCAGGTCGTACTTGTTCGGAACCACAGTTGGGCACTTGACAA
>JALGUK010000035.1:0-16806 GCA_029820875.1 Candidatus Zipacnadia bacterium | reverse complement strand
CAGTTGGGCACTTGACAATATAAGGCTTTCTTGGTACTATCGCAGTCAGTGGATTTAGGTTCAGGTCTCGCTGGCACAGCCAGTCAGGTTTGTAGGCATTATCAGCATGGAGGAGGCGATGGACACTTTCGACGAGTGTGTGTGGGGCAGGGTATGTCGGCATAGATAGTTGGAGCCGGGCGACAGTGCATTTCTTCACCAACTCGCAACGGAGTTGTTACGCTTTGGCAACATAAAGGGCGTATACTGAAAGACAGGCTCTTGGTTCGTGAAGGCCTGTATGTCTCTGGAGCGCGGGGGTTGCAGTGTATCCACGACAGCGGGAAACCAGTGATGAAACCTCGGCTGCTCCGCGCAAGCACCTGGGCGAGACCTTGCTTGAAGCGGGGATCATCACTAAAGAGCAATTAGACCAGGCTCTGGAGCAGCAGAAGACCAACGGCGGGTATCTTGGGCAAATCCTGATTGAGTCGGGATTTGCGACCAAGGATGATATCGGCCGTTGCCTTGAGCAGCAGCTTAACATCCCCTACATAAACCTCAATGAGACGACCATCGAACCCGAGGCACTAATGCTTGTGCCCGAGCGGGTGGCCCGCAAGTACAATGTTCTGCCTATCCGCAAGCGCGGGGACGTGCTGTATGTTGCGATGGACGACCCTCTGAACCTGTTCGCCGTGGATGAAATCCGCCTGCGGAGCCGTATGAGGATTCGTCCTCTTTTGACCACTCGGCGCGATTTGCTTCACGCCATCAACGAGGCATTCGGAGGTACCGGTGATGACCTTCGGGCCTTTGAGGACATGGAGATCGAGCAGATTGTAGAGGGCGAGCACGAGGAGGACATGCAGCTTGAGGAGCTGCAGGAGATGGTCAGGGACAGCCCGGTGGTGAAGCTGGTCAACTCCGTCATCAGCGGTGCGATTGCCAAGGGCGCCAGCGACATCCACTTCGAGCCGCACGAACATGCGTTCCGCATCCGGTACCGTGTGGACGGGGCTCTTCAGGACTGTATGTCCATGCAGCCTCAGCTTGCACCGGCAATCGTCTCGCGCGTTAAGGTCCTTGCGGGGATGGACATCGCGGAGCGCCGCCGGCCGCAGGACGGCCGTGTCTCATTCACGGCTCACGGGAAGCCGTTCGACCTGCGCGTGTCGGTGGTCCGGACGGCCTTCGGCGAGAAGGCGGTCATCCGTGTTTTGGACAAGAGCAAAGCATTGATGGGACTCAATGCTCTGGGGATGCTCCCCGACCAACTGGCGACGTTTGAGTCGCTGCTGGGCAGCCCGCACGGGATGATCCTCGTAACAGGTCCGACCGGTTCGGGGAAAACTACCACTCTGTACTCGGCTCTGAGTTATCTTAACGATCCGACCAAAAACATCACGACGGTGGAGGACCCGGTCGAGTATCGCCTGCCGAACATCAACCAGATTCAGGTCAACACGCGGGCGGGTGTCACGTTCGCTACGGGCCTGCGTACGATTCTGCGGCAAGACCCGGATATCGTCATGGTGGGGGAGATTCGGGACGAGGAAACGGCCGAGATTGCTGTCCATGCCGCCCTGACAGGTCACCTGGTCCTCAGCACGCTCCACACCAATGACGCAGCGGGTGCCGTTACTCGGCTGAACGATATGGGAATAGAGCCGTTTCTGATTGCATCTTGTCTGCGCGGTGTTGTGGCCATGCGATTGTTGCGGACGATCTGCCGTAGCTGCAAGCGCCCGCGTGAGGATGCACAGGACGTTATCAGAGTGGCGCTCGGGCTCTCGCCGGACGAGGAGGTCCCGACCACCTATATCGGCGATGGCTGTGTGGAGTGCGATTATACAGGCTACCGCGGGCGGATGGGCGTGTTCGAGGTTCTTCGGGTCACAGAGGCAATTCGGGCAGGCATTCTCAGGGGCGCCAGTTCAGACGAAATCGGCGCCATGGCCAAGAGCGCGGGGATGCTTACACTGTGGGAGTCCGCCTTGGAGCGTGTGAAGTCCGGGGATACGACTATCGAGCAGGCTAACCTGCTGCACATCGAGGAAGATTAGGGGGCGGGCACCTTGCCGTCGTTTGCCTACACCGCGGTTGACACCAATGGGCACGACATCCGCGGCCAGTTGGTTGCGGACAATGGGGGTACCACCCGACGTCGCTGAAAGAGGTGGGTGAAGAGAGCCGTGTGCAGAAGTGGTGGCGTGAGCGGCAGAAGGTCCGCGCTTATGAGATGGTGATCTTCAGCCGGCAGCTCGCGGCGATGATCGGGGCCGGGCTGCCGATTGTCGAAGCTCTCAGAACGCTCGAAGAGGAAACGCCTAACCCGCGGTTTCAGACAATCCTGGCTCAGGTTCGGGAGGATATTCTCAGCGGACAGTCCCTCTACGAGGCAGTGGGACGGCACCGCGATGGCGCGTTGCATGACGTATTGGACATGACAGCCGGCTACCTCGAGGAGCAACAAGAGCAGGCCCAGCAGGTCAAGTCGGCCTTTGTCTATCCTGTTCTCGTCTCTGTCGTAGCTCTTCTTGTCGTTATCCTGCTGCTGGTCTTTGCAGTGCCAATCTTCCAGCGTATATTCGAACAGCTCGGCTTGACGCTTCCTCTACCTACGCGAATGCTGATCTGGACAAGCCGTGCCGTGATGCACTACTGGTGGCTGATTCTGCTGATAGTGGCCGGAGTCGTCGCCGGGTATCGGAGGTTTGCTCGCACCGAACTTGGACACGAGCTGGTGGACCGGCTGAAACTGAAAATCCCGGTAGTTGGGGGGCTGCTCAAGAAAGCGGCCGTGGCGCGTTGTATCCGCGCACTGTCTATTCTGGTCAAAGGTGGAGTGCAGGTGGCCACGGCACTGGAGACGGCGCGAGGGGTGGCTGCCAACAGGGTGCTGGAGCACGCGCTTACAAGGGTGGGATCCGTGTGGGAGAGGCGACAGGGAACCTCGACGGCATGCTCGAGAAGGCCGCCGAGTTCTGCGAGCAGGACGTCCGACACACAACCGAGCGCCTGACCGTTGTGCTTGAGCCACTAATGACCGTATTCCTCGGGGTCATTCTCGCGGGAGTAGCGTTGTCAATGTACCTGCCGTATTTCGACCTTATCGGCAAGTTCGGGAAGTAGCAAGGACATAGGGTGGAGCGCTCGGGGATGGCTTATGGATGGTATGGCTGCCCACGGATTCGCCGTGGCGGGTTCACGTTGATCGAAATCCTGCTTGTGGTGGCGATTTTAGGCATTGCGGTAACGATGGCTCTGCCGCGGATTCGTGCGGGCTATGCCCATGATATTGCGGCGTCGAGTGCAGCGCACAGACTGGCTGGAGACTTGCGCCGCGCCCGGCTTGTGGCCATTCACGACTGTTACCGGAATCCCGAGGACGTGAATCGCCTCGGTATCGGGGTCCGACTTGAGCCTGCAGACGCCGAGCGCTACACAGGGTATGTGATGGTGCGGCTTCATAACGACGAGAAGGTGGGGCCGCCTGTGAAGTTTGACCCCACGGGCGAGGGACATGTGGAGTGTTGGGGCATCCGAGCCTGTGAGGAGGTTCGATTCAATCCGTTGGGTGTGGCCCAAGGCATTACATCTGATGGAACGCCTGTCGCAGGCGACGTGCAGATTGTAGTCCGCGGCCCGAAGGACATCTTTGTCGTCATCGTTCGGCAGGCGTCGGGGTCGGTAGAGGTGCAAAAGGTTGATAAAGTTCCGACAGGTTAGATGCAGCGGATGTCCACCAGTGGAGCGCGATGGTGTATCGCTGGTGGAGGTTGTTGTTGCGATGGCTGTGATTACAATCGGGCTGCTGCCGATAATGTCCATGCTGCCCGCGCAGAGCATCGCACAGGCAAGGGCCGAGCAATTGACGACCGCGACCCTTCTGGCCCAGTGCAAAACGGAGGAGTTGCGTATCGCATTCAACGCCGACTTTCAAGCACCGTTGAGCGTCGGCGGCTTAGTGGACGGCGGGCAGGCGGCTGGCGACTTCGGAGACCGCGGTTATCCGCGGTATCGGTACAACGTGCGGGTTACAGACGTCCAGCCCGGTGTTTTGCGCCGCTTGTGGGTCGCGACCTGGTATGACGCGGACAATGACGGCCAGGTGGACCCCGAAGAGCGGCAAATCAAGCTGGTGACGCAGGTGGCGCGGCGACGATGGTGACCTACAGGTTGCAACATCAAACCGGTCCATTGCACAAAAACGCCGGCTTCGCACTGCTGGAGCTGCTGCTTTCGATTACCATTCTGGCCATCGTCCTCGGAATCGCTATGCCGTTCCTCATCACGGCGGAGAAGGGCTGGCGGCAGTCGCAGGCTACCCTCGACGCTCTCCAGAACGCCCGGACCGCGATGACCACTATCACGGACGGCCTCCGGCGGGCTGTTGCGATTGCCCACATCAGCGGTACGCCCGGGCATCCCGGCGACGAGATTACGTTCGACGTGGACGAATGGACCTTCGAAACCGGAGCGCCGCCGGCGCAGGAACCGGTGGCGAAAACCATTCGCACTACGTACAGGACCGTGACACGGGACGGGCAGAAGTGGGCCGAACTTTCGGAGACGGACCCCGAGACAGGCAAGGTACAGCGGGCATTGGTGGCTGGCCCGTTGACCACACTGCAATTCGTGGGCTATGAGGACGACGGAGTCACCCCGACGTCGGAGCCAACGAAGGTCCGGTCCGTCGAGGTGACCGTGGGGATACAAAGCCGCAACAGCCCCGGGGGGGAAATCCGGTACTCGAGTCGCGTCATGTGCCGCTCCGATACCACACCGGCTTTTGCAGTTCTCAGCACGGACACGCCGAGGGTCGTGCTGGAGAACAAGACCAACATCTCCGGAGACGTGTTCGTCGGGGGAGATGATGGAGATGTCAGAATCCCCCGGGACAGCAAGGTCACCGATGGTCGTGTCTATGCGACCGGCGATGTGTCTGGAGATGGCGCATACCAGGTCGGACGGCTGTGGCAGCAGCTTCCCAAGCTCCCCCGGCTTGATACCAGCTACTACGACAACCTGTTGGCACAGGCGGCTCAGCGGCCTTGGTGGAACCTGCAGATTAGGGGCGGAGGCAAGTACGGCGATACAGCTCACTACAAGAAACTGCTCAGTGACGCAGCCGGGACCAGCCGCTGGGAGTTGGAAGTTCGGGCGGGCAACCAGTACAAGTACACCCTGAACAACGGGGCGCCCGACCCTGTGGATTACGATGCCCTTTTGGCCGCCGCTGACGCGGCCCCTCGGTGGGACCTGGAAATCCGTGCAGGCGGCACCTACAGCGACACGTGGTTGTACCAGTCGCTTCTGCGACTGGCGCAGAGGCGAGGTCGAGACGTCTACAGGGGAAACCTCGACATCCAGGGCACGTTCATCTTCCCCCAGCGCCCCGTTCTGGTCCTCGGGAACGTCCGCATACACAGGAACGCGGTGCTTCGCGGCCCCGGGAAGCTTGTGGCTACAGGCGACATCAGGATTGATGAGGATGTGACCCTCAACGGCGACATCGCCATCGCTGCAGGGGGCTCGATCGAGTGCGCGGCAGTGGGTGCGTGCTCTGGTGGTCAAGGGCGATATAGCGCTTCGCGGCGCTGCTGTCGTCACGGGTGAAGGGTTTCTTGTGGCGAGGCGGGACGGGAGCCTCCAGGCGGAGAGCGCGGTCGGAGGAAACGTGACAATTGCGGGCTTCACCTGTCTGAGCAAGAGTGTATCCGTTCTTTCATCCGACACTATCAAATGCGACTTGTGGACCTGACGAGCGGCCCGCTGCTTGTCAAGGGGGATGCGTGGTTGCGCGGGGGAACAATCCTGCATGGGCCTGGTGAGGTTGCAGCGGGCGGACACCACAGCAACGTCTTCATTGATGACAATACAAACCTTCAAAACCACGTGACGGTCGTGGCCGATGACAGCATTGTCTGCCGCGGAAGCATCCAAGGGACCGGCGACTCGCTGATTTACGCCTTCGGGAGTGCTTTCGTGGACCTTACACCCGCTACACTCCTGGTGCACGGCAACTTCTGGATGCGAGGTGAGGACAACACCAAGAACCCTCCTACGGCGATCAGCGGCCCGGGCACGTTGGTCGCCACCAATCGCGTGGATGTGGACGACGCAACGGTACTTGCGGACAACGTGACGGTCATCGGCGGAAACTGGGTGGAACTGGCCGACGATGTGAGGGCGGAGGCCGAGACCATCTTGTACTCATCGCGATGGACGGACATGGATGACCGTGCGACGCTTGTGGGGGTGATGCTGTCTCCGAATGCCTGCGACATCGACACTAACAACCGTGTAAGAGGGTATATCTACGCGGGAAACTATGCCGACATTCAAGGCCACATCGAATGGACACTGCCCGACGGTACGCTTGGCGGCGGACGGCTGTTTTGCCGACGCCTGTCGCAGTTGCGCCACGCATCGATTCGCTACGAGGAGAAGCCCATCGAGCGCGCAGTACCCGGGTTGAGTCTTTAGTCCCGGGCACGGTTTTCGAGGAGAAACAAGATGTACGCTGAAAAAAGCCGCTTGAGGGCCAAGGCCATTTGCGCACGGCAAACCGGTATCGCTCTGCTGGTTGCGATAATCACATTGGCATTGGCTTTCGCGCTCGTGATTGGCTTTATGGAGCTGGCGACGACGGACGTCAGGATTGCTGAGAATCAACTGGGCTTCACGCAATCAATGTGGGCCGCCGACGCGGGGATTGAGTATGCGCTGGCAGGCCTGCAAAGGCACTGGGCGACCTGGAAGCCGCCGAAAAAGGCGGTGAAATTCTCAGACGATCCCGCCGCGTCCTACACTATCGAGCTGCGTCGGATAGGGCCGTCATTTGCGGATGTTTCCTCGTTAGGGGAATGTCGGGGCATCAGGACGCGCGTGAGGGCCAAGGTGCGTCGTTTTCAGACGCGTCATGAGATTACCATCGCCTCCTGGACCGACCGGGAGGTTCTTGCAAGCCCGTAGAAGTGCGACAGTTTTACGAGTGATGCGTTGCACGTCCGACGGGGCCGTGCAGCGGTTATGGGGGCGTTAAAGCTGGTCATCCCACACAGAGCGAGCGGGCGACATGTAGGCGTGAGCATCTCCGACGAGTGGATACGTCTGGTGGCTCTCACCGAAACACCCGAGGGCATCGTTCCGCTGGTGGCTGCGGCGGAGGCTACACCGTCTGGAGCGGTTCGACAAGGGTCATTGGTTGATGTACCGGCCGTCTCCAGGGTAATTAATCACCT
Source organism: Candidatus Zipacnadia bacterium (assembly GCA_029820875.1). The sequence goes on along the minus strand of JALGUK010000035.1, from coordinate 9,577 downwards.
TCTGAGCTCCAACGAGCTTCTCGGGGCACCCGTGGGCTTGGCCGTCGATGGGGAGGAGGTGATTGTTCGCATCCTGGAATTGCCTGTGACGGGCACGCGTGCGCTGTATATGTCGGTTCTGTCGGAGATAGAGGACTTTGGCCTTTTCGGGGCCAATGAGGCCGCCATTGGCTACCAGGTGGTGGAGGAGTTCGAGCATGAAGATGTCATAAACACGCGGGTGCTGGTAGCTGCAATTCAGCGGCAGATGGTTCAAGCATACCAGACAGCATTGACGCGCGCGGGGGCATTGCCAAGCACCCTGGAAGCTGCGATGCTGGCGAGTTTGCGTGCCGTGCAGGCAACTGTTGCCGACCGGGACGAGTCGCCGAAATTGGTTGTGCGTTTGACGCCCTCATTGACGGAAATGGCGATTGTGGCGGGTCCGAAACTGCTGTTCTCCCACGGTTTTGTGTCTGCAGCCGCCGACAGCGATGCCGAAGCGCTCGAGGACGACTTCCTGGCGGTCGGCGACTCCTGGAAATCGTTGGCGGAGGCGGGTATAGAGCTCGAAGATGAGGAGGGCGAGGGGAGTGTGGACGTGCAGGGGAGGCGATTACAGGAGGTCGTAGCCGAGGCGCAAAGGTCTCTCGCATTCTTCGAGCGGCGCTTTTCCGGGTTTGGTGTGCTCGGGACAGTGGTTGTGCTGGCTGATTCCGCGCTGGCCGAACGTGCGCAGCAAGCACTCCAGGCCCAACTGCCACTGCCGGTCCAGGTGGCCGAGCCGCTGAACATGCTCCATATCCCGGCTCCGTCAGCACCGGAGATAGCTCCCATGACACAGGACCCGGGTGCTTTTGCGGCAGCCCTGGGAGCAGCGTTGAGCTTTGTCGGAGAACATAGCAGTCGGTTCATGGCTGACCTGCTACCGCGTGTCGAGCGCCGGGCGCCGCCTCGGGCGGCTATCTGGACTTCACTGGGATTGATTGGGCTGACCGTTATCGCACTTGTTGGGATGACGTTCGTCGGCGGATTGAGGCTGCTTAGTACTCAGCGGGAACTGGCGAAGGTGCAACGGGAGCTAAAGGCGGAGGAAAGCAAGTTCCCCGGAGGTAAAGAGGAATTAGACCGCCTCAAGAAGGCGGTGGATGATGCACAGAACGCCGTCCAGCAGGCTGACAACCTGCGAGCTTCCCAACGATGGTCGAAAAAGCTCGAGGCAACTGTGGCAGCGCTCCCCCGGGGCGTCTATCTCAGTCGAATGGCCGTTGAGGGGGCTAAGAAGGTCTCTATTGAAGGAACTGCAAGCACGCAAAACGGTGTCAGTGAATTTGCCCGGCGACTTGTGGCGGACGGCGCATTCAGCCGGGCGGTGGTAGCATCGGTAGAACGAGACTCCGCTCAAGGCCAGGCAGTGAAGTTCAAGCTAAGCTGCGAGCTATGAGGTGGGGACAATCGTGCGGGAGCGTTTGGCCAATGTGAAAGCCAGCGAGCTGATACTGGCGGCGATCGCTCTTTGTCTTCTGCTTGTGGCCGGTGTCTGGGGGGTGGCCCTGAACCCGTGGTATCACAACGTGGCCAGCCGGCAGAAACAGATCGAAGAGGCCAAAAGACTCATAGAAGAAGCCAAACTGTACGCCGACCGCGACCCCATGGATGTGGTTGCTGGGCACCTTTACACGTTCTCGACACTCTCGAGCTTCCCCACCGACCTGGAGGCGATTGCAAAGCTCGCAGGGGCGGTCATCACGGCGGTCCGGATCGGGAACGCGACTCCAGTACAGTTGGCAGGTAAGAACAAGCAGGGCAATGAAGCGAAGCAAGGGAAAGCAGCCGGCGGTTCGACAGGAGCAGGCAAGTCGGAGAAGCCCAGCCTCATGAAAGTGCCGGTCACTGTCACAGTGGAGGCCGCTTACGACGCTCTCGTGCAGTTGCTGCGCCGCATCGAGCAGATGAAGCAGCATGTCACTGTCACCGGGCTGGAGGTCACAAGCCCGCCCGAACCGAATGCACCGCTTGAGTGCAAGGCTGAGATACAGGTGCTGGTCTACAATCCCCCGGGCGATATATCATCCGTTCCAAGTCCCTCTGTGATTAAGCCTAACACGCAACAGACCCCCTCGCAGTCGCAGCCGTTCCGCGCCGCCCTACCTACGACGAAAGAGCCAGCAGCCTCGTCCGAGCTTGGAGGCGAACCTTCAGGATTTCCATCGCCGCAGCGGCCGGAGCCGCCATCGGAGGTATTTCCGTTGCTCGAAGAGCCGGCGGGGGGTGAGGAAGCGCCTGCGCCGGCTTGGCCGGTGCCCCTTCCACGTGCCACGGCACCGGGTCGGCCCCTAAAGGGGGAAACGGTGCGTGCGAGTCTTGGAGAAGGTGCCACCTGGCCACACCTCGCAGGGACGATACGTGCCAGAGGCCGGGGAGTTGCTGTGATTGACAGCAGTGGGATGCGCTTTACATTTAAGGAAGGCGCGCAACTGGCTCCTGGAGTCAAGCTGAGCAGTATCGGGACCGGTTACGTGACGATCGAGAGCCAACCGTTGCTGCGGGGGCAGCCGAGCACACAGGTGGTGCGGATTGGCGAGCCGCTGCGGGGTATTACACTGCAGGCGCCGGGCAGCGGGGAACAGTATCCGCAGATTGTGTGCATTCTTCAAGGTGATAATGGTCCCGTTGCAGTGGTGCGCGAGGGGGACCAAGCGTACACGGTGCGTCCCGGCGATGTTCTGGCCGGAGGGGTGACCATCAAGCGAATCGATGAAAACGGGGTGGTGATGGAGGCTCACGGTGATGAGCTCCACTTGACGGCCCCGCGTCTTGAGTCCCCCAAGGCGGGGCGCTCGGGGAGTCGCAGCGGTGCAACTGTCCCGAGGGCTACGTCCCCCGCCGAAAGCCCGTAAGCATCGCATTTCCGGCGAGGGTTTTCCGCCAATAAAAGGGGTTGCTGACGGTGCGCGTGGAGCAGGAGCATAAAAAAGCCCCAGCCACGGGCGCTGCTACAAGCAAGCGAGAACAGGCGGATCCATCGTTGTTGCAGTGGTTGGCCAAGTTCCGCAAGGGGTTGGATTTGACCGCAATGTACCCCGACGGCCACCCCTCAGCTATCTCCGCTGTTTCCAGCGTCCACGAAGACCTCGAGTCCCTCTTGGCCGTGAGCGGACGAGTGGAGTTAATGGTGGTCGAGAGGCAACTGTACCTGAACCGCCGTCTCGTCAGTGACCTGGCGAAGCATGTGGAAGAAATCGCAGAGCGGATGCGGCGGCGCTCCATTCGCGGCATCGCTTTCCATCCAGGCACATCCATCGAGGAGCTTGCTCACTGCCTCCGAATCCTCACCCTCTCGCCCGACGAGCTCAAGGACCAGGGCGGGGCACATGCTGTTGCTGTAGTTCGCGGTCTGAAAAGGGTGGCCATCACTGATCTGGAGTACACCCATATTACGGTGGAGGATGACCCGTTCCAGACCAGCGAGATGCAGAAACTTTTAGGCGTTGAGTTGTGCGGATTCCTCTCCGGGCGTCTGCAGGGACCAATTACTGTGGCATTGGGGCAGGCGGAGAATCTCTTCGAGCGTTCCACCCCTCTGGCGACCACCCTTTCGCAGGCAGCGGATGCAGCCTCGCAGATAGCGGGCTTTGAGGCCCCGAATGTCCAGGCGACGGTGCTGGTTCGGATTATACGAGGGGTCTGCAGCTTATTGCTTCAGCAGCGCGGCGAGTGGGCACAGGCGAAGTCCGCCTTCTCTGACGCCATTGTACAGCTTCCATCTCCTCTAAGGGCGGCAACGGTGCTGTGCGCTACTCCTCCGGTGGATGAGGGTATGGACCCCTTCGAACGTATCCTGGACGACCTCTCCGACGAGCAGGTGGCACAGCTTCTTGTGCGGGAGGCTCAGGACGCGGATGGGAGCAGGTATCGCCTGGCCATTCTCTTCAGTCGCCTGGTTCGCACTGTTGAACGGTTCGAAAGAATGGAGGAGCGTCTTAAAGCGATTCTGTCCGAAGAGGGCTTGCACGACCTTTTTGCGACGGTAATCGAGCCAACGATGCTCGAAATGCTGGTGGCCGGAGGAAATGAGGTTGAGGAAGAAGATGAGTGGACCTCTTCCACCGCTGGTGTGAGTGGTGGCACGGCGTTTGCGTTGTCCATCCCTGATGACGGTGGCAGTGTCTCGAATTGGGAAGCGATTGAAACGTTGCTGCAATTGGCGCTTGCATCGCCCGACGCCGGAGAACATGCGGCGACGCCCAATACGGTGCCTGCAGTCAGCACGCAAGACATTTGTCGAGCGTTGACTGATGCGCTGAGCATGGGGGATCTCCAGGCGGTATTGCACACCCTGAGCTTTCTGCGCCGGGAGTCTTCGGGTAACGAAACCGCGCGGGGACTTCTGCAAGCGCTGTTCACCGACGAGTTCGTCGCTCAGGTATGCCAGGTTCTCGCCACATCTGATGAGGAAACGCGGGCAACTGCTGGAGATGTTCTCTATCAGTTAGGCGGGCAGGTCACCGGGCCCCTCGGCGAGACGATGCAGGCGTCGCTTGATATGGATGTAGTGCGGGATGCCGCTGCAGTTCTGGCGAGAATCGGAACGGACGCGGCTGGACCCGCTTTTGGTGCGGTTCTCGCCGATTCCGATGTGAATCGGCGGCTGGCGGTGGTTCGTGGATTGGCTATTGAATCCAGTCCATATGCACAGGACTTGCTGATGAACGCTCTTGCGGACCCCTCAAATGAAGTCCGCGAGACGGCGGCATTAGGATTGGGCCGCAGGCGATACGCGAAAGCCGTGGATGCTCTCGGGGAGTTGGCCATCGGACGCGGCGCAGCCAGGATGGATTCCTCGCGAGTCGCCGCGGTGAGGGCTCTCGGGCAGATTGGCACTGATAGCGCCGTGAAGTGGCTCTCCGATGTCCTCAGGCGCCGCCTCCTGCTGGGGAAGAAGAGCTACGAGCAAATTCAACTCTTGGTAGTCATGGTCCTCGAAGAGATTGGCACTGAAGCAGCGGTGAACGTTCTCGAGGATGTAGCTCAGCATGGTCCGCGCAATGTGCGAGCAGCCTGCGGGGCAGCACTGCAGCGCCTGCAGAACACAGCTTCGCCTGCAGCGGCGTCCACGTAAGGGGTTCCAAAGTGGAGAGTTCAGCAATGGCACAACCGGATACAGGTGCTGTTCCGGCCGAGAACAAAGTCGCTATGATATTGGCCGAGCAGACGATGGCGGCTCTGACTGCTTTGCACAGCGCGCTGCAAAGCGCCAGCTTGTACGATGTATCCCACCCGGCGGTCGCAAGGGCCATCGCCCGGTCCCGGCAGGTCCTGGCCGGTGTATTGAGGCGACGGCCGCGAGTGACCGTCTCGCTGGTTGAAGGCACCATAGTTTTTGACGAGATGCCTATGCAGGAGACCCCGCTCGGCGCCATCCGACTAATGGAGGAGGTAAGCGCGCGCGGTACCGGCAGCTTGAGCTTCTCGCGTGGCCTCAGAGGTGAGGAGCTGAGCAGCCTCTTGGAGATCCTATGCACAAGCCCGGCGCTTGTGGCCCGCCGGGGAGGTCTGGCGCAGGCGCTGTCGGACCGCGGTGTCGCACACATCACGGCTTACAGCGAGGCGGCTCAACCGGCTATTAGAGAGTCGCCGGACGAGGTGCGCGAAGAAGCACGCCGCGTCTACGATGCCACCGTGCAGGTCATCCAACAGGTGATGGACGAAGCCCGGTCGGGCGAGATTATCAAGTTGCGGCCTGTAGAATTGGTTGTGGATGACCTTACCAAGAGCATCCTTGACGACAGTTCCGCTCTGCTGGGTCTCACATCCATCAAAAGCTACGACCAGTATACGTTCACCCACTCCATCAATGTTGCGGTCCTGTCTCTGGCGTTGCTCGCGGGTATGGCACTGGACCCTGCTCGTCTGCAGGAGGTTGGGGTGGCCGTAATTCTTCATGACATCGGCAAGGTGCTGATTCCACATGAGATTCTCAACAAGCCCAGTCGCTTGACGGACGAAGAGTTCGAGGTGATTAAGCGCCACCCGATTGACGGTGCGCGGATGCTGCAACGCGCCGGCGGTTCACACTGGCTTGGGCCGATTGTCGCCCTTGAGCATCACGCCCGACGCGATTTATCCGGGTACCCGACCCTCGTGCACAAGCGCTCGCTTCACTTTGTAAGCCTGGTCTGCGCCATTGCCGACTCCTATGACGCACTGACGACGCTGAGGCCTTACAAGAAGGCCTGGACGCCCAACGAGGCGCTCAAAGCGATACGCGAGGCCGGGCCTGGTGCCTATGATATGGAGTTGGTGGAACGGTTTGCACAGATGCTGGGCATATATCCGGTCGGCAGCGTGGTGCGCCTGGCAACCAATGAACTCGCGGTGGTGACAAAGGGCAACATGGCCGACCCCTCGCGCCCGGTGGTCATGATTATAACCGATTCCGCCGGCCAGCCCTTACCGGAGCCGGTGGAGACTGACTTGTCTGTTTCTACAGGGGAAGGATTGGGGCGGACAATCGTCCAGTCCGTTGCCCCGCATTCATACGGCATCGACGTGCGTAGTATCCTGTATCCGCGAAAGGACGAGGACTGACCTCACTCCGGCCTCTGGCTGACCGTGACCTGCAGCCTCCCCAGAGCTGTCGCTGCGCTTTCGCGAACGCCGGCTTCCTCATCCGAAAGCGCCCGCAGAAGTGAGGACTCCGCCGCCGGATTGCCAATAGCTCCCAGTAGTGCAGCGGCTGCTGCGCGCTTGTCAGGCCGCTCCGCTTCAGAGAGCTTTTCGCACAGCGCCTTTATGCGCTCTGGACCGATGACTTTTTCAAGAGCAGTCTGCGCTGCTGCGACGACCTCCGGAGCATCATCATCCAGTGCAGCCATAAGGGCGTCACACGACCGGGGACTTGCAAGTTGCGCAAGCGCCTCCGCGGCCCGGACCCGCACGCCGGTGCTTGAGTCTTTGAGGCATCGGATTATCAGAGGCAATGCAGGTTCATAGCCGACTTGCCCGAGCGCAGCAACGGCTGTGGCGCGGACATCATCGTCCTCGCTGCCCGCTGCCTTCATCAAATGCCGCCCGACCTCAGGCGTGTCGAGCTCGCTCAAAGCGTAGATTGCTTCCAGGCGGGTCTGTCTATCGGGTGATTGCAGCGATGCCGCCAGCAGGTCCACGTTCTGCAGGCGTTCGAGGCGATCCACCGCCGCACCGGCTGCAGCCCGGACGCGGGGGTCCGGGTCCTGCAGACAGCGACGGAGTGCATCCAGTCTCTCAGCGAGGCTCATGGCTTATCATGCACATCCGCTGGCTCTGTGTGGCGATTCATGAATTAGCAGGGCGTCGAATCCGCCCAATAGCATCCACGAGCATACCCGCAATCTCTTTCGGGCTGCCGCGCTTGATGACGATCTGTTCCGCCCCCTGGCCCAGCCCTCGTTGAGGTGAGCCGAGCGGCTCGGCTATCTCCTCGTAAGCCGTCATCAGAATAACCGGTATGCTCCGCGTCTCCCGGTTCTGTTTGAGGCGTGCCAGCACATCGTAGCCGCTGGTGTCGGGAAGATAGATGTCCAGCAGGATGATGTCGGGGCGCTTTGTTGAGGCCGCATCCAAGCCGTCCTTGCCTGTGGCCGCAGTATCGACCTGGTAGCCTTCGCGCTCGAGGTAGATCTGCAGGAGTCGAGCTATTGCTGTCTCGTCATCCACGATGAGAATTGACTCCATGTTACCCCTGCCCCTGTGAGAGTTTCGTCAGATTCCGGGTCCACTCTCTCCTCTTGGAGGTCCCATAGCCCGACATACTCAAGTGTACCACACAGAAGGCGCAATAAGCAAGTAAAATGGTAACCCGGGCGCTTCATCCGCTCCTCGCTGATGGTTTTCACTCACCCGTCTCCAGGCGCCAGTGGGTTCCCATCAGGCAGGTCTTCTCACCTGGCTGGTCTATCTGATAGTAAACCGTCCATATCGAGCCGTCGTCCAGTTGCACGGAGGCTGGGTAGCCCAGGTCACCGTTCATGGCGTCGGCGAGAACGATTTCATGGTCGGAGTCCCATGTCTTCCCTCCGTCCCTGCTGATGCATGCCCGCTCGCCGAACGGCTCCTTACGCCGACCGTAGGAGTCCAGGCATATCAAATGCGGCGGGTAACCCCAAAGGGGCGTCGGATGCAGCACCGACCATGTCCTCCCTCCGTCCGTGCTCTCCGATTGTTGGAGAAAACACTGTCCGTCGGGTGGCTCGTAGCGGACCATTGTAACTAGGCTGCCGTCGGCGTTTTGGGCGACGTGCGGCTCATGCATATGTTCGATGTCTTCGTTCCCAAGAGGCACAGTTGAGAGCATCTTCCATGTCCGGCCGTCATCCTCCGAGGTCTCCACGCCGATTACCCGCTTGCCTTCGTGGTAACCCATACCTACGAAGAGCAATCGGCCGTCCCGGAGTTGAATAGGACCGTGTGGAGCACTGACATCGACGCGAATCGGGTCTTCCCAGGTCTGGCCGCCGTCGGTTGAGCGGCGGATCCAGCTCCCAAGCCAGCGCTTCCGCGTCTCAGGCCCAACCTTCTCGATGTGCCTCAGCCACTCGTCTTTCGTGAATCGCGGCACGGTGAATGCCAGTGAGGTGAACCAGCTCACGACCAGCGTCTTACCATCATCTCGACTGCGAACCATCTGCGTCTTACCCCATGGGCAGACGTGGGCGTCGCGGTCTCCTGAAAACACGACGAGCAGCTCACCGCTCATCGTTTTTGCTATTGTGGGCCAGCCAATGTAACGCCCGGGCTCCTTACAGATAACACGGGTCTCCAGAATCTTCGCCTGATACTTTGACTCTCCTGCTGACATTGCACGCCCTCCCGGAATCGCGAGAATCAGCACCGCTACGGCAGGCACAAGTATTCGCAGTTTCACCAGTTTTCCCCCTCTTTGAATAGGCTCAAGCTTCAGCTCGCCAATGTGTGCGGCACAAATATTCGCACTTTTACCAGTTTCCATGCTCGTATGGTCGAGACCTTCTATTTCTGGAAGCTCTTACGGCTCGATTATCGCCGCCCTGCAAGGCGCCGAGCACGCTCCGACGACCTTCAGCGGGAAGCAAATCAGCGTAGCGCGTTGCGCTGTGACCTGGCCAAGGTTTATCACCGGCGCAAGCAGCAACGGCACGCGGTCCATGAACTCCACCCAGGGGAATTCCGGCGCGGCCACGTTGTCAAAGCGCGGTATGTCACCGCCTGCCAGGCCGATTTTGCGCTCCATCAGCCAGTAAGCGGCGTCACGGCTGATGAAGGGGCTTGCGTCACAGAAGTCGGGGTCGTGCCATTTGCGGTCCCAGCCGGTCGCAATCAGGACGGCGTCTCCGGGACGAATCTGGCGCTCGCAACGCTCCAGGTCCTCAACGGTTATGCGTTCGTTAGGCCCCTTAGGTCCCACGGGAAGCACAACCACATCGCGAAAGAACTCCTCAAGCGGCAGGTCAGTAACCGGCGTCGCCGTCGGGTCGATATGGGCCTTCGTCTCCACGTAAGTCCCTGTCTGACCGCTGATGACGAATTTGTCAAGGTAAACATGCAACCCCGGCGGCAGATTCGCCGGTTCGGGAAGCGG
>JALGUK010000523.1 GCA_029820875.1 Candidatus Zipacnadia bacterium | reverse complement strand
CTTCGGGGCCGTGGACGAGGACGCGTGGGTCTACCTTAACGACCAGTTGGCGTTCGAGCATACATGCAAGTCCACCGGGTTAAGCCCCCAGCAAATATGGACGCGCCCGTTTTCGTTCGACGCGCGCCGTCTGCTGCAACCCGGGCAACGCAACACAGTCGCCGTACGCGTGTACAACCGCCTGGGAATGGGCGGGATATATCTGCCTGTGCAGATAAAGGCTATCATCGAGAGCGGAAAGTATCTCGTGTAGGCGGGTGCCGTATATGTTTGAGGAGGATGTATTCGATGAAAGAGCGTCCGTTGAATGTGCTTGTCTTCGGTGCCCATCCTGACGATTGCGACCTTCGCGCCGGCGGGATGGCCCTCAAGTACCGTGCACTAGGGCACAGGGTCAAGTTTGTCTCCGTGACTAACGGCGACACGGGACATCACCAGATGGGCGGCGGCCCCCTCGCCCGGCGACGCTATGCCGAGGCCCAGGCGTCGGCGGCCATCGCCGACATCGAGTACGAGGTTCTCGATATCCACAACGGCGAGCTGGAGGCGACTGTTCCGAACCGGAAGACCATAATCAGGATTATGCGGGAGTTCGAGGCGGACCTGGTACTGTGTCACCGCCCGAACGACTACCATCCCGACCATCGCGCCGTGGGAACGCTGGTGCAGGACGCAGCGTTCGTGGTGACGGTGCCCAATATGGCGGCGTTGACCCCTGCGCTGCGCCGGTCTCCGGTCGTCGGGTACCTCTACGACACATTCACGGTCCCGAATCCCTATGTGCCCACGGTCGCCATTGATACGGATGATGTGCTCGACCGCAAGATAGCCATGTGCACCTGCCATGAATCGCAGATGTTCGAGTGGCTTCCCTATAGCGGCGGCTACGAGGACGAATTACCCGAGGGAGATGCCGAGCGTCGCGCATGGCTGGCAGAGCGCCTCACCTCCCGGTTCAGAGGCATGGCCGACAGGTCCCGCGAGGCGCTCGTGAAGTGGTATGGAGAGGAAAGGGGCCGGGCCGTCCAGACTTGCGAGACGGTGCAAATCTCAGAGTATGGGCGGCCGCTGGCGGAGGATGAGATTCCGCAGATGTTTCCCTTCTTCCCGAGGTAGCCGCGGTTCAATGCGTCCTGTGGCGGAGGTGGCTTGACTTTATGCTTGGCAGCGCCGAGATTGTCAGAAACGCCTACGAGCAGGGACTGGTGGTGCCGGCCTTCAACGTGGCCCACCTGCCGATGATTGAACCGATTATCCGGGCCGCGGTCGCCCAGAACGCGTTTGCGTTCGTCGAAGTCGCCCGGTCCGATTGGAGGAAGTTCGGGGCAATCGGGCCGGCGGCTGTGGCGGAGGAATTCGCGAGATGGAGTGACACTGACCACGTCCGTCTCCATCTTGACCACGTGCCGGTCGTTGATGAGGATGGCCTGCAGGTGGACTATCTGCCCATCTTGCGGCAGGCTCTTGAGCTGGGGTATCACTCGGTTATGATTGACGCTTCGCGCCTCCCGCTGGAGGCGAATATCCAGGCGACGCGCGAGGTTGTCGAGATGGCTCATAAGGCGGGCATCCCCTGCGAGGCGGAGCTTGGCGCCGTGCTGGGGCACGAGGCCGGACCGCTGCCGCCGTACGATGAACTTTTTGAATCAGGCATGGGGTTCACCGACGTAGAGCAGGCACAACGGTTCGTCCGGGAAACCGGCTGTGACTGGCTGTCCACGGCCATCGGCAACGTGCACGGGGCGATTTCGGCTGCGGCAAGGGATGAAAAGAAGGTCGAGGCGCGTCTGAACCTGGACCACCTGGAGCAGTTGCGCGATGCAACCGGCGTCCCAATGGTGCTGCACGGCGGCTCGGGAGTGAGGCAGGAGGCTATCCTCGGGGCGATAAAGCGCGGCATCGCCAAGGTGAATGTCGGCACGGACATCCGCCAGACTTACGAATCGGCCCTGCGGGAAACGGGAAGCATCCCCGCTGCCCAGCAGGCACTCTACGAGCGCGTCACCTGGTTGATTCGCGA
>JALGUK010000522.1 GCA_029820875.1 Candidatus Zipacnadia bacterium | reverse complement strand
GGGCCGCCTGGGTGTTACCGGTCTGAAGTTGGCAAAGCGCGATGGAGTAAAGCGCGTAGCTGGCAAATGGGCCGTTTGGCGCTGCCTGCAGTGATGCCTGATAGTGGGGAACCGCGTCCGCGAATTGGCCCTTGTTGTACAGGCTTTCGGCCGTCCAGTACTCAGCCCCGGCCCGCAAGGTCGCCTCAGCCTTGCCGGCGATGACACCCGCGAACGCCTTGATTGCGCCGTCGTAATCGCCGGCCTTGAACTTTGACTCGCCCATCCGGTAGAACGCATGAACCGCCTCCGGTGCCTGCGGGTGTTCCGCAATCACTCGGTTGAAAAGCTCCAAAGCCTTGGCGGTTTGGTCGAGCTTGAAGTAGCATTCGCCGGCCCGAAACAGTGCGAGTGGGACGTTCTCGTTGTCGGGATAAGTCTGCGCGAAGGAAACGTACTTCTCGGCCGCCAGTTTGTACATCTGGCGATTGAACAGACCGGATGCGAACTGGAAATCCTCCTCCGCCTTTGTCGTCTGGGCCTGCGGATATGCTGCCATGGAAAACAGCAGGAGAAAGCTTGCGGCGAGGAGACGACTTGCCACGGAGTGTACAGAGCCATTAATGCTCGGAGGGATCATGCTGGCGTCATACCCCCCTTGTCGGGCGGCTTGGTGGGTGATGCAATTATAAACGTTCCATATCCTCGTTTTGTTTCATTGATATTGACGGGAAGGAAAAATACGTGGCTCCACGAAGTGACCTACCGTAGGGAGGGACTATGTCAAAATCCGAACGCTCCAATAATCGCGGCTTGATGATCGTTAACACCGGCGACGGCAAGGGGAAAACGACAGCGGCCCTTGGGTTGGCGCTGCGGGCCGTGGGACATGGAATGCGCGTACTGATGGTGCAGTTTATTAAGGCAGACGAGCAGACCGGCGAGGTCAGGGCAGCCATGCGACTCGCGCCCGAATTGACTGTTAAAGTCATGGGGCGCGGGTTCGTCTTCGACGAGTGGGCCGACGAGAACCGGACGGCGGCGCGCAAGGCGTGGGAACTTGGCAAATCGGCGATTGACTCGGGAAAGTACGATATGGTCATCCTCGATGAAATCAATTACGTGCTGAGCGAGGGAATCATCGAACCCAGGCTTGTACTTGACGCGCTTTCACGGCGCCCTCCTGGGATTCACGTTGTCCTCACGGGCCGGCACGCTCCCGCGGAGATTGTCAAGGCTGCTGACCTTGTGACCGAGATGCTTGCAATCAAACACCCCTTCGAGAAGGGTATCAAAGCGCAGAAGGGGATTGAATATTGAAAGCTGAGGAGGTACGTACCGGTGAATCTCATTAGTTTTCTTACTCTCATCGTGTGTACCGTATCCACTGCCCCCGCTCCGGCCCCCAACTATCGCTACTGCACCGATCCTGGCGATGCCACGCAACTGACCGATGGGAAGTACACTGAGGGCCACTTTTGGACCCAGCCCACCACCGTCGGCTGGAGCGGGGTTGCCCCTGTGTGGATAACGCTCGATCTCGGCAAAGTTACACCCATTATCGGTTGTTCCTACAGCACGGCGGCAGGGATTGCCGGTGTTGGGTGGCCGCGGGCTATTTTAATTCTGGTCAGCGATGACGGCAAGACGTGGTTTGACGCAGGGGACTTGGTCGCCCATGCGCTGAAGCATGGCGCGCCTCCAGACGAGGGATACGCCACTTACCGTTTCTCCGCATCAGCCCGTCAGGAGCGTACACGTTTTGTGATGAGATTGAGGTTTACGAGGGGCCGAAGAGTCTCCTCAACGCGGACCGGGGGAAGCCGATTACCGACCCCGCGGACTACTACAAGCGCAAGGCCATGGCCACAGCCGTCAGGACGCGACTGAAGCGGGATCTATCAATAGTTCAAAAAGCCCTCGGAGAAGCCGATATCCGGAGTACCGAAAGGGCGGCAATTGAGCAACAGGTGAACTCTCTGAATGCTGCCCTCCGAGGGGAGCTTCCTCCCTTTGGCGACCTGGTACGCTACCGCGCGATTGCCCCTCTTGTTCCCCTTCACGCCCGTATCTTCGCCACGATGGCACGCTTGCGTCGTGCGGAGGGATGGCCCGAGTTCTTCGCATGGCACGTCAACCGGTACGACATGCTCACTCCAATGCAGCTTCCTGAGCGGGCCGTTGTGCCGCCCTCCCTGTCCGTTGCGATGATGGACAACGAGTATAGGGCTGACGTTCTCGACCTGACGAATCTCACCAAGCAGAAGATAAGCGCCAGTATCAACATTGAGGGATTACCCGGAGGGACAAATCCGGATTACATCGCGGTCCACCAGGTGGAGTTCGTCGAAGTTCAGCTCGGCATGACTATCGCGGATGCGTTGCCCGTCGCCAGACGCACCAAGAAGGGCTGGCACGTGACGATTCTTCCGGGCATGACACGCCAGATATGGCTCAGCTTCCATCCACAGGGCGTCGAGGCCGGCACCTACCGGGGACAAGTGGTCGTAAATCCCATAGGCCGCCATCCGACGCTTGAGGTACCAGTCACCCTCCGAATCTATCCGTTCCACTTCCCCGACCAGCCGACGTGCTCCCTGGGCCTGTGGGACTACTCCGGTGACCCGCCCTCTTACGACCTTACCGATGACAACGTCCACGCGGCGATTGCCGACATGCGCGCTCACTTCGTGGATACGCCATGGGGGACGCCCGGCTACGTTCCCTGGCCGGCTGAGGCCGATTTTGACGCCGCTGGCAGGTTCATCGGCACCCTGGACTTCACCCGCTTTGATACATGGATTAAGCGCTGGCCGGGGGCGCGCAATTATGCGCTGTTCATGAACGTGCCGGAGTCCCTCGGCGGGATCGGGATGAACGACCCGCGCTTTGCGACAGCGGTCCGGACGTGGCTTGAGCCTTTTGTTGCGCATATCCGTGAGCTGGGCCTCAAGCCGAGCCAGTTTTACCTGCTTGTACGGGACGAGCCGTATGAAGCCACCAATGATCGCATCATTCTTGCCTGGGCGCGGGCCATCAAGGCGGCCCAGCCTGAGCTGAATATCTGGGAGGACCCGTGCCATAACCAGCCTGAAAATGCCGAGGTTCCCGAGATGTTCGAGGTCTGCGACGTGCTTTGCCCGAACCTGGGCCGGTACGGACGGCACTCTGAAGCCTCCAGGCGGTTCTACCAGGACCTGCGTGCCCGCGGGAAGAAGCTGTGGTTCTATCAATGCAGCGGCCCGGTGCAGACCTTTGACCCCTACTACTACGAGCGGCTCCAGCACTGGTACTGCTGGCTCTACGGCGCGGTCGGGAGCGGCTTTTGGGCGTATGGTGACGCGGCGAAATGCGGAACGTCGTGGAATCCGTTAATTGCGACCCGCAATATCTACAGCCCCGTATACATTGATCCGACCTCAATCACCGCCGGCAAGCACCGGCAAGCACTTCGAGGCTATCCGCGAGGGCATCGAGGATTACGAGTATCTGGTCATGCTGCGGGACCGCATCGCCCAGCTCAGGCAAAAGGGCGTTCCCGCGCAGAAGCTCGCGGATGCTGAGAAGATGCTCATGTCCGCGCCATTGGAAGTGTGTGGCAAGGGGTACGAGGGCCCCCAGAGTTGGAAAACCCAAAGAGACCGCACGAAGGCCGACAGGGCGCGCCTCGCGATTATCGAGACGCTCATGCGGCTGCGGAACTTGTAGCTCGGCGGTGTCCCTATGATGTATCGGCTGGTGCACACGACGACAATGGCTGCGTCGGGCGCGGCGCTCTTGCTTGTCTTTCTTGGGACGGCAACCGCCGCGCCCAATCTTATGCCTAACGGTTCATTCGAGGAGGGTGCCGCCGGATGGACGCTCTGGAAGGAGATTCCGAATGAGTCGCAGGGTGCCGTCATCCAGGAGGGTGCCCGCCGGGGAAGCCA
>JALGUK010000034.1 GCA_029820875.1 Candidatus Zipacnadia bacterium | reverse complement strand
TGTGTACTCCCGCGTCCAGTTGAGGCCGCGGAGAGTATAACTGATGCGGAGTCGATACTGCCCGGCCTTGGCGGCCTCCACATCCCAACGCACCGTGTTGGCAGACCCTGGCGGAAAGCTCAGAGCTACAACCTCCAGACCTGCACCCTCGGTGGATTCGAGTCTAAGCGAGGCGGGGTCAATAGCCGCCCCGACCCATGCCAGGTCCAGGCGATTGCGCCCCTTGTCGAGGGCGATTACTCGCTCCTCCTGAACCGTGGCTATACCTTCTCCGACACCGGTATTGGGGCCGCCAAGCTTGATGCGAACGTTTTCACGTTGTGGAACGACGACAAGCTCGACACGCGCAAATGCGGCGGTTGCGCCCGCAAGGGCCGCTGTGATGACAATCAGCGTTAGGAGCATCCTCAACTCACGTGTCATTTGCCCTCGCCTCCTCGTCACGGTATACTCGATAACGCTCTTTTGTCCCGCCGGAACGGTCAACTTCCACTGAACTTCATTGGCGGACTTCTTCTCATACTTCTGCGGGGACTGGATGCTCCATACGCCGTCAAACCGCTGGGTGACCTCAAGGTTGATGTCACGGTCCTTGGTGTTGGTTATTTCAATCCGGAAGCTACGTTCCTCCTCATAGCCCGAGGGACGCTTGTTGAGGTCGAACTCGAACCGGAACTTCTTGTAGTCCATCATCTTCTTTTCGACTACCACGTCAATGTCCGTCTGAATGGGAATCTCCGCGTCATCCCCGACGGCTGTATGCGGCATCGTGGCGTTGGCGACGGCGTTCAGGCCGCCGCTTTTGGTCCGCTGAAAGATGGAGAGCCGGCCCTTGGCAAGCGGGGTCTGTCCGAGCTTGTGCTCCTCATCGTTTTTGAACTTGATGTAAGCGGTGGGGTGCTTGCCGTCGGAGTACTTGTAGACAAGCTCAAACGGTACAGGCCAGGCGTGGAACGAAAGCAGTCGCTTGGACCAGCCATCCTTAATAGTCTCTCTGTGGGCGAGTTCGTAAACGAAGTGCTCAGAGACACCACCGGCGCCCGCCACAGCAACGGCTTCAGTCGCCTCCGCCAGCGCACCACCGCCGGGCGCTTCCTTCCTTGCACCCGCAGAGGGTGCGGGGGCCGCTGGGCGACGCGCTTTTGCACGCGCATTCTGCAACTCTTCCATCTCTGCCTTCAATATGCCAGCGGGCCTGCCGAGGGCCACCTGCTCCTGAAGGATCTGGTCGGTCACCAGGTGCAAATCACCGACGACGAGGCTGATGCGGGCGTTTGGATAGTCCTCCCCGCTATTGTTGGCAATCTGCAGGAAGCCCTTGAGGCTCATCTTGTCGCCTTCGGGGGTGATTATCGCCTGGTAGGCGGGCTGCCAGGAAATCCCCTTTGTGAAGTAGGACACCTCCAGCAGACGCTTGCCCGCTGCAGCGCTGTCAATCAGCCAGACCAGGGCATTGGGGCGGTCCGCCGGGAACAGGATGTTATTGACGGTCAGCCCGCCCTTGCCGTCAACGGCATGCAGGCGGACAGAGGTCGGGTCGATTTGCGTGTCCGCCCAGTCAAACTGAACCCTGTTGAGCCCCTTGCTCAGCTCGATAAGCCGGCGGTCCGCGATGTGAGTCAGGTCCTGGGCCGCGTAAACGACCATCTCCACCTCCTGGCGTTCGGGAACGGTTGTCAGCTCCACGGCGCCCGCCGCCCGCTGCGCCCATCCTCCGCTCACAGCAAACAATACGGCAGCCACGCTAAGGGCGGCTGTGACTACATTGCGCATCCGGCATCCCTCCTGCCAGTGACATCGGCGGTCAAATATGCCTCTGTATGGGTTAGTTACGACGCGCTGTTCGGTTTTACCTTCCTGCTGTCGAAGACGAGGTGCCGCGGCGGCTCTCACTCATATCGGAGTGCGGCGATGGGATGGAGCCTGGCCGCCTTGCGGGCGGGGTAGATGCCGAAGAAGACTCCCACAACTACCGAAAATATGAATGCGACGAGGATTGCCAAGGGCGAAACCTGCGCCCCAAAGCTGAAACGCGAACCCAGTACGTATGACACTCCCGCACCCAGGACGACCCCGATACAGCCGCCGACGACGCTCAACACCACGGATTCGATGAGGAACTGCAGGAGGATATCCCGGGGCTTGGCGCCGACGGCCTTTCGGACGCCGATTTCGCGCGTGCGTTCGGTAACTGATACCAACATGATGTTCATAATGCCCACGCCGCCGACCAACAACGAAACAAGGGCTATTCCGCCCAGGAACAACGTGATCTGCGCCCCCGTGCGGGCGATGGTCTCAAGCATCTCGCTCTGGGTCATTATCCGGAAGTCGTCAGGCTCTCCCGGCCGCAGGCGGTGCCGGCGGCGCAATACAGCCGTAATCGAGTCCTTGGCCTTTTCGGCGGTCTCTGCCGCAGTGGCAGAGACATTGATGGAGTTCAAGTTGCGGCTACGCCGCAAGCGGGTTTGCGCAGTGGAGAGTGGAATAACCACAACATCGTCGGGGTTCATGAATCCCCCGCCACCTTTTTCCCGGAAAATCCCGACGACCCGGAAGCTTGCACGCCGAATCTTGATCGTCACGTCCAGCATCGGACGCCCGAAGAACAACTCATCTGCTACAGCCGACCCGAGCACGCAAACCGCCGCCCGGGAGTGCATGTCCCCCTCGTTGATGAAGCGCCCCGCCTCAATCTGGTAGTTGCGGACGAACTGCCACTGAGGACTGGTACCGACAACCTGCGTGGTGTGGTTGAGACTGCGGTATTTCACCTGTGCGCTGGTCGTAAGCTCGGGCACCACCATCGCAATGAACTTGCCGTCCTTTCGCAGTGCTTCCACATCCTCGATGGTCAGTCGCCCGCTCCGACCGGGGACGCCGCGGACCTGGCCCGGTCTGACGATGAGCAGATTCGTGCCGAGGCGCCCGATATTTTCAAGAACAGTCGTCTTCAGTCCCTCACCAATTGCCACTACAACGATAACCGCCATCACACCGATGATGACACCGAGCATGGTCAGCAGAGACCGGACTTTGTTGGCCTTCAGACTGCTCCAGGCGACGCGGAGGCTGGCACCTATATTCATGGCGCGGCCTCCCCTGTCGCCGCTTCGGCCGCATGGACCGGCGTGTTCCGCTCATCGCCGACCAGCTTCCCATCCAGCAGATGGATAATACGCTCAGCATGTGCGCTGACTTGTGGATCGTGGGTGACAATGATGACGGTTTTGCCTTGCGAATGAAGCTGGTGAAATATCTGCAATATCTCCTCCCCGGTCGTCGTGTCGAGGTTGCCGGTGGGCTCGTCAGCCATGAGAACGTCCGGCTCGGTCACCAGCGCGCGGGCGATTGCGACGCGCTGCTGCTGGCCGCCGGAAAGTTCGTTCGGGCGATGATGCCACCGCTCAGCCAGACCGACCAACTCCAGCGCATGTTGCGCTCTTTGGGCCCGGTCGTGCCAGGGGCCGTAGATAAGGGGCAGCTCAACGTTCTCGCGGGCGGTCGCCTGGGGAAGGAGGCTGAAGTCCTGGAACACGAATCCGATGTGGCGATTGCGAATCTCGGCTCGCCGGTTCTCAGACAGGTTGGAGATTTCCTGCCCATCCAGCAGATAGGTGCCGCTGGTAGGCCCATCAAGGCAGCCGAGAAGATTCATCAACGTGGACTTGCCCGACCCTGAGGGGCCCATGATGCAGACAAGTTCGCCCTTGTCTATCGAGAAGGTGACGTTGTCGACCGCATGGACCTGTTGGGTGCCCATGTGGTATGTCTTGGAAAGATTAATTACTTCAATCAGGTGAGTCGTTTCCATTTGCCCTGCAACGCTTACTTGTGGGGCCTTACAAAGATGCTTCCCCGGCCCCTGCTTCCACCCGAGGAATGGCCCTCGGGAGCAGACGGTAGAATCACCTGCTCACCCTTGGTAAGGCCGCTTATTACCTGCGTTTCCTGCCAATTAGTGAGGCCTGCTGCAATCTCTCGCTCAACAGGATGGCCGTTTTCAAGTACCTTTACGTGCGTCTTCCCGCCACCGCGATCAATAGCGATGTCAGGTATCTTCAGGACGTTCTCAAGGCGTGCAACCGTGATGGTCACATCGGCGGTCATGCCCGGGCGCAGGATCTTCGGAACATCAAGCAGCTTGACGCGGACGCGGTAGTAAACCACGTCCTGGTCCGGCTCGCCCTGCGGGTAGATTTTAATCACTTTGCCCTTGAGCTTTTTATCCGGCAGGACCTCGACCTCCACCTGCGCCTGCTGCCCTGCCTTCACCTGGCCGATGTCGGATTCCTCGACCTTCGCCATCACGTACATCTCGCTGATGTCGGCTATTGTAGCGATGGTAGTGCCCTGCGAATACATGGACGTGCCGGGCGGGATGACAGTGCCCTCCTCGACGGGCCGCGTGAGAATCACGCCGCTGCGCGGCGCGACGACGGTCGAGTTCTCGAAGCTGTAGCGCACGTCCTCGAGGCTCGAATGCGCCTCCGTGACGGTCGCTGCGGCGCGCTTGACCTGCTCCTTGCTCGACTGGACGTCCAAGAAGCCGCTGCGGGCCCGTTCCAATTGTGCCTCAGCTTGCTTGAGTCGGGCCTTTGCCGCTTCGACTTCTTTTTCCCTGACATCCACGTCGCCCCGCCTGGCTTTCGTCGCCTCAAGGGCGACTTCCGCCTGCGCGACTCGCGCGCGGGCGGCCTCGAGTTGCTGCTGAGCAGCTTCCACATCTACCTGAGCCTGCGCCTGTTGAAGGGCGGCCTTGGCCCGCCTCAGTTGGGCCTCGGCCGAGCGGATCTCCTGCTCCCGCGGCCCGGCCTTAAGCTCGTCCAGTGCAGCCTTGGCGGACTGGAGCCTTGCCATCGCCGTTTCGTAGGTATGGCGGGCCTGGTCCACCGACTGCTGAGAGACGAAGCCCTTTTTAAAGAGGGCTTCCTGGCGCTTGAGGTCTTTTTCGGCGATATCGGCGCTGGCCTGGGCCTCGCGGACTGCAGCCTCCCGTTGAGCAATCTCCTGGGGACGGGCGCCTTCCTTAAGTTGGCTCAATTGTTCCTCAGCCGCTGCCACTTCCGCCTGCCGCTGCACGATGGACGTCTTGGTCAACTCCGGCGCGGCGTCAGCGCGTGCCTGAGCCTCCCGCAAGCCGGCTTTTGCGGCGGCGAGGTCCACCTCCGCTTGCTTAATATCCGTCTCCCACTTCTGTCGTGTGAGGCTCAAGTTCAGCTCAGCCTGGCGGAGCGCGGACTTCTGGGCCTCAACGTTGGCGGCGGCCTCGGTGAGGGCGGAAGCCGTATCGGATGCCTGTTTCTCAGCGGTCAGTTTTATCCGCCTGAGGTCGGCCTCGGCCGCCCGGACCTGCGCTTCCCGCTGGATGACCTGGTTGCTCAGTTGAGTTGGGTCAAGCTGAGCGATTACCTGGCCGGCCCGGACCATATCCCCGGGCTTTACCGGCAGCCGAACGATCTCCCCGCCGCTGCGGGACTTGACCTCGACGGTGGTAAGAGGCTCAAGGACGCCGGTCGCCGAGACGGTGACCACAAGAGGCCCTTGTTCAACCACGGCTGTTTCCCAATTCGACGCGTGAGCCTTCTGAACCCGGGAATGCCATCTATACCAAGCCAGCAGGGCCAGTAATGTGATTGCGACAAGGGCGATGATGACCTTAACTTTGCGCGTCATCGGCTCTCACCCAAAGCATCCAGAAGATTCCTGCCCACAGCACTCAAAAGGCGCACACGTGCACTGTTGTAGTCGTAAAGAGCCTGCACATGATCGGCCTGGGCCTGGCGCAGGGACAGGTTGGCATCGGTGACCTCGATAATATCAGCCACTCCCTCACGGTAGCGCTCCTCGGCTGCATTAAGGTTGACCTGAGCGCTTTGTTCAGCGAGCGCTGCCTGCTGAATCTGGGCCTCGCTCTCGGTTACTCCCAGGAACGCATCTACTACTTCCTGTCTCACCTGTAACTTTTTTTCGTCCAATTGCGCGCGGGTTGCAGAGAGCTCGGCCTGGGCGGCATCCAGTTGCGCTTTCGAGTCGCCGCTGAACAGCGGGAAGTTAATGCCTGCCTGGACCCACCAACTGTCGCCGGTCACGCCGCTGTAACGGCCGTACTCGGCGTGCCCCGATGCCGTCAGTGAAAGTCCGGCGTTGATACGCGCCAGTCTCACCGCGAGCTCCCTGCTTCGCACCGATGCTTTCTGCTGGAGCACGTCGTCTCGCGTGGCGATCGCCTCCTGTATGAATTCATCGAGGCTTCCCTCCACGGGCGGCACTTCCAGTCGCCCCAGCGGCTCAACCGTTGTCAACTCGCTGAGGCCAACCGTCGCACGCAGGCTCGCAAGCGTCTGCTGCAACGCCTTTTCGGCTTGCACCGCTTGCACCCTTGCCCGGGCAAGCTCTACCTCCACCGGCAGACGGTCCGACCGCGCGGCGGTTCCCGCTTCGATGCGGGCGTCCACAAGCTCCAGATGCCTCCGGGCCGCCTCAACGGCAGCCTGCGCCACGTCGCGAAGCTGCTGCTGACCAAGAGCGGCAAAATACAGGGCCGCCACATTCTCGAGGAGGGTTCGTTCGGTATTGTGCAACCTGTACCGCGCGGCATCTTGCGCGGCCCGGGCTTGCTCAACGGCCGGCGTGATGCTGTTGTCCCAGAATGTGAGGTCCAGGGCCACAGACGCCTCGCGGTTGGTGGTAAGCTCAGAGCTGGACCGGATTACACCCCCCGGCAGGGTGATTGGTCGCGCCAGGCTCTGGACGGTCCTTGCATGCCATGCTGTTTGCAGGCGCGGCCACAAGCGAGCCTGCTGCCGCCGGACCGACGCATCGGCAGCCTGCGAGTTGAAATGCTCCACCCGGAGGGCAGGCCTCATCTTGAGGGCGAGCTGCATCAACTGTACAAGGCTGTAAGCCACTTGAGGCGCAGCAGATTCCTCGGCCGGCGCCTCCTGCGCCGGAGCCACCGAGGCGACAACGGCCAAGTTGACGGCGGCAATCATCAGCAGGAATTGCCGTATCACAAGTCGTAGTCCCCCTCCCATGCACTTTACCATAGGCAGAGCGCTGGCCGGCACTTCGGGCACTGCAGCTACTGCCCCCCTGCTCCCAGAAAACCGGCCAGCCTCAACCCACGTCAAATAAGGTACCATACAAACTGTCGGAAATAGAGCACCCTCGAATTCTTACTGCCCTTGCGCGCCGCGACGCTGACGCCTGAACTGACCGAACTGGCCGATGCGCACGAATCGAGCATAATAGTATCCATCCTGGGCAGTCTGCCCGAACGCCATCAGTTGGTCCCCCGGCACAATGTTCTGAATAGCAGCCGGAACTGTACGGGAAACCGTGGCATCAGGCGCGAGAGTGACTTTAACGATGGTGCCATCTTGAGTCTTGACGGTCAAAGGCTTGACACTGGTGATTTCCCCGGTCGCCTGAGCATTTCCGCCCGTTCTTCTCCCTCGTCGGTTAGCGCCCTGCTGCCCGCCTGCTCCACGTCCCGCCTGGCCGGCCGCAGCAGTTTGGTCACTGATCTGGATCGTCCTGGCGGTGATGGCAGTCGGCAGCCCGGTCACCGTGATTGTCTGACCGGTCTTCAAGTCGGAAGCTGCCGCTTCCACGGTTCTTGTTATTTGCGTATTGGCGGTGACCGCCACCCATAGCTGCTGCCCGTTAGGTCCCTGGACTCCGATTGCTCCCGTGTCGGGCTTGACAGCATTGACCGTGCCGAACACGGCATTACCTCCAGCCATTCGTCCACCCCTGCGCCCAGGCGCCTGCTGGGCAACGGCCGAAACGACCAAACCGAGGACGACCACACCGCTCACCACCGCGAACCAGCCGATATTTTTTGCCCTTCTCACCGTCGACTTCCCCTTTCCAACGCCTTAAGCTGAAACCAACAGATGCAATTCAATAGACGTGCTGACTGAGCAATAGATTCCAAAAAAATCACCACGCGCGATCATCTTTCCTGGCCGAAGCGCCGCCTCCTCATTGCTGCGGCCCGTCTTCCTCCTCAGCCAACTCGGCAATATGGTCGGCCAGCCGTGACAGCAGACCTGCTAACTCAACCTGCTCCTCCGGCGTAAGGCACGACATGCAGCGCTCCACCCAGGCTTGGTAGACCGGCTTGAGTTTTTCGAGCAGCTCCCGGCCCTTTGGCGTCAGGACCGCACGCACTACGCGCCGATCCTTCGGGTCAGGCCGCCGTTGCACATATCCATCATGTTCAACGCGGTCCATCAGGCCCGTGATATTGGCCGATGTGACTTGCATCCTCTTGGACAGCTCGTTGAGTTTGAGCCCCTCATCACCGGCTTCGCCCACCAGCCGAATCAGCCACGCCTGCCCGGGCCGGATGCCGAATGGTCTCAGCTTCCGACCCAAGGCCATTCTGGACCGGCCAAGCAGCCGCATCAAGCTGCGCCATGCCGCCAGGGCGTAGTCCGATCCGGATGCCTCCAAGGTATTCTCCCTCCCGGCAACATACTTTATTGACTAATAATTTATATGTCAATAGTAAATCTATTTAAAGATTCTATTCCGGCGAGCATTTTCAGGTTTTGCTCCAGTGCAGGGATTGTTTCGACTCTATCGTTTGTTTAACGGTATCTGTATACGCGCAATGTGGGCTTTACGGAGGAAGTGCAGCGGTTTAGTGGAATCAGTTTGTCGCAGTCATCACGATGATTCCAGCCGATGACGAGCTTCCAACCGCAACTGCCGCAATACCAAAAATGAGAACCGCGAATGGCAAACATACTACTGGAATGGATCCGGGCGCACGGCGCGATGGGGGTTTTCTTGTTCGTTGCCCTCGAAAGCGTGTGCGTCCCATGGCCGACAGAATTTGCGTTCATCGTAGCGGTGGATTTGATGCGGGAGGGGCGACTTACGCATGTGCAGGCCGTTATGCTTATCACCCTCGCCCAACTGGCTGGGAGCTGCACAGCCTACGTGCTGGGACGTGCCGGGGACAACTTTCTGGTTCGTCGCTTTCAGGAGAACGAGCGTATCGCCGGGGCTCGCCGGTGGCTTCATAACTGGTACGAGCGCCACGGCGCAATAACGGTCTTCGTGAGCCGGCTGGTCGGACAGGTGAGACCGTGGTCCTCTTTGGCTGCAGGACTGGCGGAGGTTCGGATTGTTCCATTCATATTGTGGACTACGCTCGGGTCGCTGATTTATTCCGAGATCGCCCTGGAGCTTACGCGCGTCGGATGGCGTTTCTGGGACGCACATCCATCGCTTCGCGTTGCATTGGTCATCGTCCTGGTAGTCATATTCTACGGTGCCGCCATTGTAGGGGCCGTCCGCGAGATAATCATATATCGCAGGCGAAAACGCGCCGCTGACGCCGAGCCTACCAAGACCGCATCGAAGAAGACAACCGCATAACACGCGGGCTCAGAAGTCTACTGCAATTGCTCGACCGCGAAATCATCGAACGCGACGACGGTGTCACCCGCCGAGTTGCTCCAGCGGCGGGCGGAAAGGCATACACCACCGGCGGGCACAGGCCCCACACCAAGGGCATCGGTATCGGTCACGTTGATTATCTGATTCCCATCGAGGTCCACCGTTACGTGTGCGCCTTTTACGGTGACGATGACCTCGTGCCAGTTATTGTCGCAACGCCAGTGTGCGCGTGAAAGAGGATTGACATCGCCGCCGCTGCGGCCCTTGTAAACCTTCTGGAGGCGGATTTGCTCGCCGAAGTTCAGCGAGTAGCACGAATCCTCGCCGCTGTAGCGGAAGCCAATCCACGGCCCGTCACGATGATCGCTGCCGCGTCTGCGCACTTGGAAGCGGACCCGAAGGCGGTAGTCGCTCCAGGAGGTGTCTCCCGTTACGACCCCTGTCGGGGACCAAGCGTCGGCACCGGAGTTTTTCCCCACAAGCTCCCCACCGATTACCTTCCACTCACCCGAAGTGATGGTCCACTCCGGAGTAGGTGGAGCGCCCTCCGGGTAAGCCGAGAAATCGTCGTAGTAAGGATTGCCGCCGAACACGAGAACCCCGAAGCGACTCGGATTGTGGAACGTATCGGTAAGCGACCATGCCGAAAACTGCGCGAGAGCATCGGCTGAGCTGCCAGAACGCGGGGTCGGGCGGTTGATGCGCAAGAGCTGCACCCGCCAGTTATCTCCCACGCGCGGCGGTAAGGACCTTGCAGTCGTGAAATTACGTATCGGAATCGCGGCTTCGCAGGTCCATCCGACGTCCCGGTCCTTGGGGTTTCCGACTGTTCCCTCCACACGCACAGCGGTTTTCAAGCCCGTGGCATTCCACCGGAGGGCGCC
>JALGUK010000033.1 GCA_029820875.1 Candidatus Zipacnadia bacterium | reverse complement strand
AGCGGCATTCAATGCACTCTCAATGCTGCGGACGCAGGAGGCGCAGTGCATCCCGCCGATTTGCAAGAGAATCTTCTGTTCGTTCATTGCCCGCTCCCCGGGCACGACGCGTTTAGTACTGCCACAAGACTTTGTCATTCTGAGGCGGAAAGCGCCGAAGAATCTCGTCGTCAGAGGCGCGGCGATGCACAAACGGCAAGATTCTTCGCGCCCCTCGGGCGCTCAGAATGACACGCGGAGCCACAGTTTCGTTACAGTGCTAATAGCAAAAACACCAGCATAGGAGCGGGGGTTCCTCCCGGGCGGGCTGAGCGAATGTCCGCCGGGTCTTGACGTGAGGCTGCTTGAGCGCTAAAATAGTCTAGCTTTGTGATAATCGCTGGTGCAGCGGCTATGCCGCTGCAGGGGATGAGGATGTCCCCAGAGCGTGACAATGGAAAGCAATAGAGGTCCCGACCATAGTAAACCGAACTTACCGCACCCGCGTTGGTGTCACCGACGGCCTGGGATTGACCGGAAAGTGGAGGCCTGCCTATTGAGCTGATTTGCCTCGGTATGGCAGCTTAGCGCCCCCGTCCGGTCCGCACCCGGGCGGGGTTTTTCGATGCCGACGAGGGAGTAGGAAAGAGGGTGACCTGCGATGGTTTTCTTCGCTGAGGCCTACCTTTCAGCCCTGCTCCGATATGGAGTCTACGATGCGGACGGTCGTGCGGTGGGTCGCCTTGACGACCTGGTGGCGCACCCGCATGAACGCTTCCCAGAGGTCGTTGCCATAGCCGTCCGCCCCAAGGGGAGTAAGCAGATTGTTTACTTCCCGTGGCACTGCGTGCGCTCGGCATCACAAGAGGGTATTCGCCTCACGCACTCCTCGCGTGACTACACCGACTTCAAACCTCGAGATGACTACATCCACCTGCGGCGTGACCTGATGGACAAGCAAATCGTTGATGTGTCCGGGCGGCGGGTCGTGCGTGTCCACGACCTGAAACTCGGCGCCGTGGGAGGCAAAGTTCTTCTCACCCATGCAGATGTAGGGACCCGGGGCCTTCTCAGACGGCTCGGTTGGGAGCACTTCGTCCTCGGCCTGTGCAGGCTGCTTCACATCCGTTTCGGCGAACGGCTAATCGCCTGGGAACACCTGCAAATGCCGCCATCCGGAGGCCGGCTCGAAGCTGACCGCGCCCGCGAGGCGCTCCGCCAAATGCACCCCGCCGACCTCGCAGACATCGCCGAGGCTTTGAGTGCGCCTGAGCGCGCTGCGTTCCTCGGCTCGATGGACGAGGCCCTGGCCGCTGACGCCATGGAGGAAATGGAAACCGATGCGCTGGTGGCGGCAGTCAACGAGTTGCCCGACCAGCAGGCGTCGGACCTGATTGACGAGATGGAGCCGGACGCCGGGGCGGACCTTCTGGCCGAACTGCCCGAGGAACGTGCAGACGCCCTTCTGAAGTTGATGGAGCGCGATGAGGCCGAGCAATTGCGGCGACTGTTATCGTACCCGGAGGATTCCGCGGGCGGCTTGATGACCACAGAGCAGGTCTCCGTCCCGCAGGGGATAACCGCTGAGAAGGCCCTGCAGATGGTGCGTGAAGAGGCCCGCGGGCGGGGAATTGACACAGTCTACTACGTGCATGTGCTCGATGGGGAGGGTCGGCTGGTCGGTATTTGCTCGCTCCTGGAATTGATTGTCGCGGACCCGCAAACACTGGTGGACGATTTGATGACCCGCGAGGTGGTGACGGTCACTCTCGACACCAAACAGTCGGATATCGCGCACCGGGTGGCCCGCTACAACCTTCTAGCCATCCCGGTGGTAGATGACGAGGGGCGCCTGCAGGGAATCGTCACGGCCGACGACGCAATTGACGCCGCCATCCCGACGGCCTGGAAGAAGCGCATACCAAAGGCGTTCGGGACGGAGGTGCGGCTGCGGTGAGACGCCTGCGCGGGCGCATCCGCACTCCATGGCAAGCCATTCTGCGGTTCCTGGCCGTCCTTGGCCCAGGGCTGATTACGGCCATTGCCGACAATGACGCCCCCGGTATCGCAACTTACTCGCTGGCCGGTGCGCACTTCGGTAACAAGCTCCTGTGGACGCTTATCCCGACGGCTGTCGCCTTGATCGTGATGCAGGAGATGTCCATCCGCATGGGCGCCGTCACCGGCAAGGGCCTCGCCGACCTAATCCGCGAAAACTTCGGGGTTAAAGTCACATTTTTTCTCATGGTCGGCATGTTGATTGCCAATCTCGGCACCACCTGCGCCGAGTTTTCCGGGGTCGCGGCCAGTCTGGAGATATTCGGTATATCGCGCTACATAGGCGTGCCCTTAGCGGCGCTGGCTGTCTGGTGGCTTGTGCTCAGGGGCACATATCGAAGCGTGGAGAAGGTGTTCCTCGTCTGCGGGTTGTTTTACGTTTCCTACATTATATCGGGCGTTCTTGCCAAGCCCGACTGGGGCCAGTTGGCCCGTGACGCGGTTCGTCCGACTGTTGAGCTGAATCTCCCCTACATAGCGATGCTTATCGCGATGGTCGGCACAACTATCGCGCCGTGGCAGCAGTTTTACGTGCAGTCTGCGGTCGTTGACAAGGGCATCACGGCCAAGGACTATCGGTACTCGCGCCTTGATGTAATCGTTGGGTACATCACCACCATTGTAATCGCCTTTTTCATCATCGCCACTTGCAGCAATACGCTGTTTCAAAACGACATCCGCATCGAAACGGCAGCGGACGCCGCACGTGCTCTGCAGCCCCTCGCCGGTGAGTATTCCGCAGGGCTTTTCGCCTTCGGCCTTTTCGTATCGAGCATCTTCGCCGCCTCAATCCTACCCCTCTCAACAACCTTTTGCGTGTGCGAAGGTATGGGCTGGGAACGCGGGATTGATCGCACGTTTCGCGAGGCCCCGGAGTTTTACACCCTTTACGCCGTTATGATCGGCCTGGGGGCAAGCCTTGTACTTTGGCCGAATGCCCCGCTGATTGGCATCATGTTCTGGTCTCAGGTAGTCTGCGGATTCATGTTGGCACCGCTGTTCGTCCTGATGCTGCTGATGATAAACCGCCGCGAGCTGATGCATGAGTGGGTGAACAGCCGCTTCTTCAACGCGGCAGCCTGGACCACGGCGGTAATCATGATTCTTTTGAACGTTATTCTGATTGTTCTCGCGTTTCTCGGGCGGGCTTGAAGGCGGCCGCTGCGATATTCCCCCGGGCGCCGTTCCCCACCTGTGTATCCGTTTTAAGTCGCCGTCTACAATCGAGGCTGAAAGGCACTCGCCCAGATGACTTGCCGCTGCTCAATCAGTTTCGCCGAGACACGTTCGTATCCCGCCTGCTCGAGCATCTCGGATACCTGCTGCGGGGTGTAGTAGTTCTCGTTCCAGAGCCGCTGCGCCAGCGAGTCCCGGGGGAAGTCCACTATTAGCAACTCGCCCGCCGGCCGAAGCACACGTCGCAGCTCTGTTATCACCGCCACGGGGTGAGCCATCTCATGGAGCGCCCATTGCATCACGGCCGCATCCACCGTCTGGTCGGCCAGAAAGTCGAGGTGCTCAGCATTTGCCTTGATACACCGTAGGTGTGCGGGCCTGGTCTTGCTCGTGTCAGAGGGAGCAGGGAACGCGCCGGGGGTGATATCCACCCCGATTACCTCCTGGCCATACGTCTCAGCCAGAAAGCCGGCTAGAGCGCATCCGCCGCAGCCAACGTCAATGATGCGCCGAGCAAGACGAAGCTCTTCGCCGATACGCTGATGCAAGCGATGCTCAATCCTCGTGTAAAAGTCTTCACTAAGCTCCATTTTACACTCCCACCCTCGCCAAACGGACTTGATTGCGGTCTGTGCCGGAGACGGCAGCGGCCGCTGTTCTCCTGTATTCGAATACTCGCATACAATGCATACCATGCACTGGGCCGTGCGTCAAGACCTATCGGCTCCCCGGCGAGGGTTGCAAATGCCGTTAGGTGAGAATAATGGTAAAAGGGATGGCTGCCACCGCAAGCGAAACCTGCAGGTGACGCTGAGTTAGGTGTGGGCGGACTTGAACAATTCGGCGCGACATACAGCTTCCGTGGACGAGTTGGAGACCCTTCTGGCCGAGGGGCGCCAAGTATGCGTGTTGTTGGGCGCGGTCGACACCGGCAAGACGACTCTCGCATTCGAACTCGCCCGCCGGCTTGCGGCACGAGGCCGCCGAGTCGCCCTCGTGGATTCGGATGTGGGGCAGTCACACGTCGGCCCGCCGACGACGATAGGTTGGGCGTTCATCAGCGACTCTCTGCCGCCCGAACAGTCGCCTCAGCCGGAATCGTTGTACTTCGTCGGCAGTACGTCACCCGCCCGTCGTATCCTCCCCGTGGTAGTCGGCACGAAGAAAATGGTGGACGCCGCCAGCGACGCCGGTGCTGACGTGATACTGGTCGACACGTCGGGAATGGTCCGCGGCGACCTCGCCTGGACACTCAAGTACTTCAAGCTCGATATTATCTCACCGACCCATATAGCCGCCGTTCAGCGAGAGGCTGAAATCGAACACCTGCTTCGCCCCTGGGAGGGTCGGCAGGGCGTCACCGTGCTCCGTCTTCGCACCGACCCGAACGTACGGATCAAGTCAACCAAGGAGCGGACCGAGTACCGACAGGCCCTCTTCCGCGAGTACTTCGCGGAGGCCTGCGAGGTGGAGTTCTTGCTTGATGAGGTGCGAATTGTTGACGCTGATGGGCCTGGGCGTGGTGCGCAGGCTCAATCTCCGAAGAGGCCGCCTGATTATTTGGACGTCCGTGCACGATATTCCGCGGATAACATTCATCCAGTTGGGCGACGACGTATCTCGGGATATCCCTTAGTTCCGCCCAGCAGATGGTGGAAGAAAGTTGCCCGGCTTGCCGAACGTTCGGGCTGTTTGCGGGCACCCCATACAAAGAGAGCACGGGCCTTGACGGCCCGTGCTCTCACCACACACTCTATCCATTCAACCCCTGACCCCACGCGACAACCAGTCACATCTCTTTCGTCCGCTTACTTCTCTCGCCTACTTAATAAAACGTTTGGCGACGGGAAAAGTTCTCCCATCGCCCGAAAATGTCTTGCCCCCGACTATCCGTTCCGACAACTCCCGCAGACCTGTCCTGCAACCAGAGCATCTTAGCCGCCCGCTCCGAGCTGCGCCTCAATTCGATCCAGGCCCTCGTTGATGTTCTCCATGGAGGTTGCGTAGCTGAGACGAACACACTCGTCGGCTCCGAACGCTACGCCTGGAACAACGCCCACCTGCGCCACATCCATCAGCCATCGCGAGAATGCGACGGAGTCCTCAATGACCGTTCCGTCGCGCTGCACACCATAAAGACCACTGACATCCGGGAAAACATAAAAGGCGGCTTTGGGGGGGCGAATCGCGACCCCGTCAATGCCCGAAAGTCGCCTGACGATGGTATCACGCCGCTCACGGAAGGCCTCACGCATCTTCGCCACCTCGTCCTGTGGCCCGCGGACAGCCTCGGTGGCCGCGCGGTCGGAGATAGAGCACGGCCCGGAGGTTGCATGGCTCTGGACCGCGGTCATCGCACTGATTAGTTCGGCCGGCCCAATCCCCCACCCGATTCTCCAGCCGGTCATCGAGTAGGTCTTCGCCACACCGTTGACCACGAGCGTCCGCGCGCGGATTGCGTCCCCGAAGGTGGCCGGGCAAACCGCCTCCCCCTCGTAAATCAGCTTATTGTAAATCTCGTCGCTAATCAACAGCAGGTCGTGGCGGTCGGCGATCTCCGCGATGGCACGGACGACCTCGCGCGGGTAAACCGCCCCGGTGGGGTTTGACGGGTTGTTGAGTATCAAGGCCACGGTGCGCTCCGTCACTTTCTCCTCCACGGCGGACGGGTCGGGAACGAATTCATCCTCCTGTCGCGTGGGCACGTAAACGGGCTTGCCCCCGGCCAATGCGACCATCTCGGGATAGCTTACCCAGTACGGGGCGATGATGAGGACCTCATCTCCCGGCTCCACCACGGCCTGGCAGGCCATGAAAAGAGTCGCCTTGGCACCGTCGGATACGATCACATCGTCAGGCGAATAAGTCAGGCCGGTCTCTTGAGCCATTTGCTCACAGATGGCCTCCCGTAGTGCCACGGTGCCGCGTGCGGGCACGTACTTGGTGAACCCTTCGTCAATGGCTGTTTTGCCCGCCTCGGCGATGTGGGTAGGAGTGGGGAAGTCCGGCTCACCCGCCCCGAACGATATGCCGTTCGGAATCTCCTTTATTCTGCGTGAGACTTCAAGCGTGACCGATGGCTTGATACGTGCAGCGCGATCGGCGATTTTCATGGTCGTCCTCCTTGCTTGCGCGGATACGAGCGCCGCATGGGACGGCACTAACTCAGTGCCGGGGGTGGGAGTATGAACTGCCTGTTCTTCGGTAGTGGCGGCCTCTCCTTCTCAAGTTCCTGCAGCGCTTTGCGGGCTTTGATATACCCGGGGGCAAGCTTCAGGGCCTTCCGGAATTCTGCCGCTGCCTGTGCATTCTGTCCCCGCGCGCGGTAGGCCTCACCGAGATGGTAGCGAACTTCCGGATCATCGGGCAGCAAGCGGACAGCCCGCTCGATGTAGTAGAGAGCATCCTCCAGATAGGCGCGGTCCTGGTAAACGCTCTTCTTGTAATAGACCCAGCCCAGGCTGTCCACTATCGCCCCGACATCCGGACGCTTCTGGACGGCAGCCTTGGTCAGTCGAAGGGCCTCGTCCAGATTCATATCCAACTCCGCGAGACCGTAACCGGCGTTATTGAGAATCCAGGGATCATCCGGCGCCAGCCGGACCGCCTCGGCGTAACAGTCGGCTGCCGCCTGCTTGTTTCCAAGCCGCCCGTAGCACAGCCCAAGTGCAGCCAGGTCACTCGCAGTCCGCTGCTGCTTGGGAATCCTCTCGTATGCCTTGACAGCGAGCCACCAGGCATCAACCGCCTGGGCCAGCGCTGCCACCCGGCGTTGCAAGTCAGGCTCCTCCGTGAGCAACTCCGCCGCCCGCCGCCAGCACGCTATGGCACGCCCGCGCTTGTCCGACTCCATCGCGTTGATGCCTTCGGAAACGTACTTTTCCGCAACAAACGTCCGCCGGCAGCGGTCCACCTCCGCGCAGCCGGAAAATACAGGCCCGATTACGAAAAGCAGCAACGCTAAGGCATATCGGGAACGACGAGGGCGCATGGCCAGCGTACGACCCCACATCTGCCCCCTCAGTCCACCGCGATAGCTCGGACAAAGGCCGGGCGGCGAAGCGCCCGAACCCGATTTGTCCCGCGTCACCCGCTCATTCACCATCGAATCCGCCTGGCCTGAAAGCGCACACGTCATAGTAGTTGAGGGCGGCGTAGAGCGTGCCGTCAGCGATAGCCGGCGAGGCGTTGACGCTGAAATCCGTGGAGTGTTTCCACAAAAGCTTGCCGTCCCGAGCGTCGAGGGCGTAGAGGGTCCCGTCGCCTGAGCCGATATATACTGTATTGCCGGCCACAGCGGGCGAGGACGTAATGCGGTCATTTGTGTCGAAACGCCAGACAATCTGCCCTGACTCGCGTTCGATTGCGTAGGCGGCAGTGTCTGTAGAGCCGATGAAGAGCAGTCCGTCGCCGCCCTGGGCCGCGGAGGAGCGAATTCCCGCCCCGCCGAGTGCACGCCACTTCAGGCGGCCCGATTCAATATCGAGAGCATAGAGGAAACCGTCATCGGAACCACAAAACGCTGTCGAATTGTGGATGGACGGAGACGAAGAGATCTCGCCGTTGGTTTGATACCTCCAAATTTCCTCTCCAGTATCGCAACGAAGGGCGTAAATGGAACCGTCCCAGGACCCGAAAACAAGTCGGTCGCCCGCGACGGCGGCGGCGCCCAGTATCTCACCTCCCGTCTGAAACTCCCAGCGTTCGCGACCCGATGCTGCGTCCACAGCATGTAAGGAGTGGTCCCATCCCCCGACGTAGACCGTCGAATGGGCTACCGTGCATGGAGCACGTAGGCTCCCGCCCAGTGAGCGACCCCAAATGCGTGCCCCCGTCTCGGCGTCATAGGCATGCAGCGCTCCGCTGTGGGAGCCGACGTACAATCGCCCTTCTCCCAGGGCCGGCGCAGCTTCGAGGCGGTCCCGTGTATTGAGCTCCCACTTTACGATGCCCGTCCGGCTGCTGAGACATAGCAGTTTCCCCTGGCGACATCCGACATATAC
Organism: Candidatus Zipacnadia bacterium; assembly: GCA_029820875.1. The sequence goes on along the minus strand of JALGUK010000033.1, from coordinate 12,223 downwards.
ATTGCCCATGTCCACCACCGGCGAGGTGCTCACATAATCCTGCGCCCGGTGGGACCAGCACAAGCTGAGTTCCCCACCCAGTTCCTCGGGGGAAACGCCCGTGTGCGCAGGGTCTTTGAGGAACATCCGCCAGGAAAAGTGACCGGCCTGCAGCCTCTTTTGCATCTTCACCAGGTCGGCGAACGCCTTCTCAATGGCTTTGTAGCCCTCCTCGTCTCGGACCAACTCCCGAGCAGCCGAAAGCTCGCGTTCGGCGTCCGCGAGGCGCTTTTGTGCCAGGTACAAACAGCCCAGCACGTAGTGCAATGAAGCCATCGCTGGGCGGGCGTGGGCAGTGCGCTCAATAACCGGTGCTGCTTCCTCCAAAGCCGACATCTGAGCAATCCCCTGGGCCAGGTCCCACGCATCGCTCCCGCCTTGGGCGAGTTGACGCGTCAGAAGCTCCACGGCCGAGCGGCTGGGGATGCGCGTGAGGGCTGCAATCAGCCGCGGGCGCATCTGGATGTCCTCGCGGCGCAATGCATTCACAAGGGGCCGGACGGCGCGCTTGCTGCCGATTCTCCCCAGTGCGTCAATTGCCCGTTCCCGCACCTTCCGTTCGCCCGCGCGGATGGACCGCACAAGCTCCCTGTCCCGGCCCTCAAGAATTCTGGCGGCACGGTCAGCGACCGATTCGTCCGAGTCATGGAGGCCCTCCATGATAGGCTCCAGGGCGCTGGCCTCGCGTTCTTCACTCAGGAAGTCCAGTGTATGGCGCCTAACCCGGCCCCGGGGGTCTTGCAATAGTCCCTGGACGATGTTCATCGCGGTGTTTCGGTCCAGACTGTCGAGCCTCGAAAACCAGTAGGCGGTTTCGAAATCATTCGCGGCACAACTGCGCAATATCAGGTCCAGTTCCTCGGCATCGAGGTTGAGATGGTCGCGCAGTTCATGCAGGCGCTGCAACTCCGCCAGGCGCAGCAGCCGTCCATCAGTCCGGTAGTCGTTTATGCGCCGCAAGAGCAAATCCTGGGCCTGCTTGATCTTCAGGTGTTCCCAGTCGAGCATTTCTCCGAGGTATGTAAAGAGACGCTCATGCACAAGCTCGTAATGCTGTCGGCCTCTGCTGCCCAGCGTTCGAACCAGTCGCATATCAATCATTCTGGCGAGTGTCTTTTCCACCGCGCTCTCGTCGGCGCCTATGCGAACCGCGAGCTTGGCCGCAGTCATAGGAATGCACGTGCCGTCAGCGCTTACCATCTCACGGATGATTGCCCGTGCCTGTGCACGCTCAGTGCGCGGGAATTGGCCGAGAAGACTCTTGATGTACTCCGAAGGGATTTCCCGCGGCGGGCCGAGCTTCTCGTAGCTGCGTAGAGACAGCAGCCGGCCCCCATGCTCAAGACCCTCGTACAGACGGTCGCATAGCAGTTGCAGGTCCGAGGGGTCTATACCGTCCATATACAAGTCCCGGACGATTTGGTCCGCAAGCTCAGGCTCGACGGAAAGGTCGAACTTTGGCGCAGGCTTGCGAATGGCCGCCCAGGCATTCTCGGTGCTGAGCGGGCCGAGGCGAAAGACAGCGGAGAAGACCGTGGGCACCTTGTCCCGTAGCGTATACAGGCGGCTGAAGAAATCCTCGCGGACGACCACAAGGAACCGGACGTCATCTTCCAGCTTGCACATCGAGGGCCCGATGTCATCAACCAGGGCCGCCATGCTCTGTTCGCCCAGCGTTGTGAATGCGCGCTCCAACTGGTCAATAATCGTAAGGACCTTCCGCCCGCTGGCCTTCGCAAGCCATTGCAGACGCTCGCGAATGGTGTCCGCCGGGGGAGGCTCATCGAGCTTGTACTTCTCCGCAGTCTCGGCGGCGGCATCAATAATTGACCGGCGGACATCGGCCTCGCAACGTACGTACACACATATAAACTCCGGCTCCCAAGCTTGCCGGCCCTTTGCCTTGGGCTTTTCATCTTCCTCATCGCCCTCGTGCAGCCGGTGCATTACGCCAGCCTTGACCAGCGACGTTTTCCCGATTCCCGAGGGGCCGAACAGGACAGTCAGCGGATTGTCGTTGAGCAGTTCGATGAGCTGACGGGTTTCCTGCTCGCGGCCGAAAAAGAATGCAGCGTCTCGTTCGTCGAAAAAGTCGAGGAAACGGTAAGGGCCGCCCGGCAAGATGGTAAGGTCTTTCTTCCTGATAATCGAGGAGCTGTGCCGTCGCAGAAGTCGTTCGTTCAACTCCCCGAAGAAGCCGTCGAAACTTCCTTGCTCGCGGGCCAGCATGTTGGACTCCGAGTGTCTCCTCGCCAGAAGCTTCACGACATGCGGAGCCAGAATGTGGTGCTGCAGAATCTCCGGGCTTTCGATCTTCATGTCATGGAATTGGCCCTCGTCGCGAATCGGCACCTTCTCGTTGACCCACCAGATTCGCTCACCCTCCGGCGGTATCGCCTCCAGAACAACATCATCGCGCTCACAGAGGCCGACCAGTATCGTGGGTTTACGGGTCTGGTCGCGAATCACCGCTTGCAGCGGTGCGACATGCCGTTTCAGTTCCTCCCGGGTGAGGGGGAGAATGTGGGAGGCGAGGTCGCCCATCAGCTTGACAATCGTCACGCGCTTGGACTCACGAATCCCCAAGGCGATTGCATCGGCCGGCTGCTTGCCCAGAACATACAGGTTGTAGCCCTCGTCCGGATTCATATGCTGCGCAGCCAGTGCTCTTTCGAGAAGGTCGTCAACGTTGCATGTGAAAATCAGGTCGAAGTAGCCTTCTTTGATTAGCCGCGCGAGGCGGGCATGGCCTTCCCCTACCTGCAACTCCTCAATGCGTTTGCGCATCAAGCGGCAACGAGCGGCGCCGTCAGTAACAGCCTCGCCGAAGGCCTCAATCGCCATCTGCTGGCCGGAATCGGCCTGCTGTCCGTTGTCAGAAGCCCACTGGGAGGCCACATCCACAAGCAGCGACTCAGTGGTGACATCATTGGGATGCAATACTATCCCGCTGCCCAGAATCAGCACATGGCGACCTATCTCGCCACGCTCTGACCGCAGCAGCTCTATAAGTTTCGCAATCATACGAACATCCTCACCGGTCCACGGCAAAGGGGCAACTCGACAAAAGCACCTTACACCGTAAAAGTCACGTGTACTGAACTCATAATGTACTGGTGGGCCCACCCGGATTCGAACCAGGGACCAACCGGTTATGAGCCGGCCGCTCTACCGCTGAGCTATGGGCCCACCCTCATGGGGAAATCAACTATTTTGTAATGTTTTTAGCGCTGTTTTGCCCCCCCGGCACTGTCTCAGGCTCGGTCAATGCCGCAGGGCCCAAAAAGCCCAAAAACAATGAGGGCCACAGCGTCGAGCTGCGGCTGCTGGACGAATCCACCTCGCTCAATTGGGTTCGCTTTCGGTCTTGTATCCGGATACTGTACCCCGATTGCACCAAACTCAAACCCGCACGACCGGCCTTACTCCTCGAGGTAGTCTCTGAGTCGCTTGCTGCGGTTCGGATGGCGCAGCTTCTTGAGCGCCTTGGCCTCAATCTGCCGAATGCGTTCACGAGTCACCTCGAATATGTGGCCGACCTCTTCCAGCGTCCGCGAATATCCGTCGTCCAGACCGAAGCGGAGCTTCAGGACGTCCCGCTCACGCTTGGAAAGCGTGGACAGAACGCGCTCGAGCTGTTCGCGCAGAACCAGGTTGGACGCGGCATCAACAGGAGACTTAAGTTCGTCGTCAGGGACGAAATCGCCCAGGTGACTGTTCTCTTCCTCTCCGACGGGTGCCTCCAATGACAGGGGTTCGGGCGCGATACGGACGATCTCCGCCACGCGTTCTACAGGCATATCCAGCTCAGTGGCCAGTTCCTCAAGGGTCGGGTCGCGCCCAAGTTGCTGCAGCAATTGCCGTTGTGTCTTGACCAGGCGATTGATAGTCTCGACCATGTGGACCGGTATGCGGATAATCCGGCCCTGGTCAGCGATTGCCCTCGTAATCGCCTGACGAATCCACCATGTCGCGTAAGTGCTGAACTTGTACCCCTTGCGAAAATCGAACTTCTCCACGGCGCGCATAAGGCCCATGTTGCCCTCCTGGATTAAGTCCAGGAAGGACATACCGCCACGTCCCGTATATTTCTTGGCGATGCTCACCACCAGTCTCAGATTCGCCTCGGCCAAGCGGCTGATTGCTTCCTCGTCCTTGAGCTTGATGGCGTCGGGAGTGACGCTGGACGGATCAAGCTGTTGGCTGAAAGTCGCCATTATCGTGCGGTCCACACCCACGTCCTTGTCGCCGTCGCGCGGGACCGTTGCGCTGACGGTGACGGCCTCTGGATGTTCGGTCGTGCAGAATGTGAATGCCACGTCCTCAGCCAGCGGCACACCCTCGAGGCTGACAACGCCATCCTTGCCGCTCTTGATGCGGACGCGGTAGCTCATTCCGGTCAGGAACGGGCCATCCGGGATAAAGCGGAGCTCCCCGGTTTCCTCGTCATAATGTGTCAGGCCGCCTACGACCTCCCCCATCGCGTCTTCCACAATCACGGTATCGCCGTTTATGCTTCCCGGCTTGAGCAGACGGTCGAAGCGCACGACAATAGGCGTCCCCACGGGAACTTCTGTCGCGCCGGGGGACGGCGATATCGCTTCCGGAACCGGGGCCGCTTTGCGGGTCACCGTCACGAAGGGGGATTGATGAGTCTTGAGCATCGGCGCCCCGTCGAGCGTCCTGACACCCTTTTGCCCGCCGCGAACTACAATCCGATAACGCGAGCGCGTCTTGAGCTTCTCGCGCGGTTCCAGAACGAGTCGGTTCGGCTCGGGGCCGAAGTGATACCGTACCTTTACCGACTCCCCTCTGTTGTCCTTGAGCATCACAGTCTCGCGAGTGACAGAACTGGGATCCACACCCCGGTTGAATCGCAGCAAAATCTTGGTGTGAATGTCTACTCCGGTCTCCTTGCGGCCGGGGCGAACCCGAATAATCTCAAGTGGGGTGTCGGGTTGACAGGTAGTGAATGTCCAACTGACGTCGGCGGCAAGCGGTTGTGCGCTGATGTCGCGGATACCGTTTTCGCCGCCTCGAATCGTGACCGTATAAGTCGTACCGTATTCCAGGCGTCCGCGCGGCTTGAACGTGAGCGTGTTGTAAACCTTGTTGTAGGCGACTTCACCGTCACCCTTCTGGATGCGCCGGGCCAGTTCAGTTTCCTGCTTTGCTGTCAGAAGCGGCACTCGCCCGATATCCCGCAGATACATCCGGACAGAATCATCTATCGGAATCCCCTCCGCAGCCTCGATGTCCTCCTCCTTGACGTCCGACCGGGAGGGCGTTTCAATGTGGTCACCGTCACTGGAAGTATCATTGCCATCGCGGACCTCTATCGACTCGTCGGCAAAGAGCCGCAAAACATCCTCCACCTGCTCGGAGGTGACCACGTCATCTCCGAGTGCCTCGTTAATTTCCTCATACGTCAGGGAGCCTTCCCGACGCCCCTTTTTAAGGAGGGCCTGGATCGCCTTACGCTCTCGCCAGTTCTTGCGATTCTCGCTCTCCAAGACAACCTTCACTTCCCTTCGGTCACCGACCCCGCCGCCGTGTGCCATGGAAGTACCGCCGAAGGCTCATCCATTCTTCGAAGCGCGGGTCGTCGCGTCCCATTTCGCCCTTCTCGACGGCGGGAACCACGATGGCCTCCAACGCAGAGAGTTTCTGCAACTTGTAGTGATGGTCCTTTATTCTCATCACATACTTGTCCAAAAGATCTCGTTCGGCCTCTAAATCAATCTCCGCCACAGACAGCTCCACAGCCATCCGGCGAGCCTCTTCGGAGTTCAGCACGTCCAACACCGACGCCCCCACAGCTTCAGCTCCGCGCGTTTCAAGTGCGTTAGCAATCTCCTGGGCCGCCGCGGACGGCCACGGGACGGAGCCAAGGCCCTCACGGACCCGGGGCACAACCGTCGGATCCGCGAGCATCAAAGCGACCAAGTCTCGCTCGGCTTCTGCAACCCCCGGTGGTACCGCGGGGCGCCCCGACGCCATTGCCTCTGCAATAAAGCCGCTGTCTGCTGCGTTCTTCTGCCTCGCCTTGCCGTTTCCTCCACCGGTTCTTCGCCTCAACTCCATTACCAATGCCTGCTCGATGCGCTCGGCCGTTGAAAGGTTCCCCTGTGCCAGTTTCTCAGCCGTCCATCGGATGTACTGTGACCGTTTGACGCGGTCCGGGATATCCGCCAGAGCGGGGACCATCTCACGAACGGCCGCCAGCCTTTCTTCCTCGATGCTCCAGTCGTGCGCATCGGCCGCACAAAGTCGTCCGGATCGGTGCCGGCGGGCAGGGCAACCACCCGCACATCCGCCTCTGCGCGTTCGAACGCGCTCGCGTTGCGCAGCGTGGCCATCACACCGGCGGAGTCACCGTCAAAGCATAGAACCATGGTGCCCGCGTACCTGTTCAGGAGGCGGACATGGTCTTGCGTAAACGCTGTGCCGAGCGTGGCGACAACATTCTCAATGCCGGCCATATGCAATGTGATGACGTCCGTGTACCCCTCAACCACCACCGAGTATCCTGCTTGTGCAGCCTTGCGACCCCCAAGGTTTATACCGTACAGGGTGCGGCTCTTGCGGAAGATCGGCGTTTCCGGCGAGTTGATGTACTTTGCAGGCTCATCGCCTAATGCCCGGCCCCCAAAGCCGACAACCCTTCCAGTTACGTCAATAATCGGAAAAATCACACGGTTACGGAATGTGTCGTAGAAGCCGCCCCCACTCCGTGGGCGCACAAGACCAGCTTTTGCTGCAACTTCCTCCCGAATGCCCTTCTTGCGCAGAAAATTCAGCAACCCATCCCATGATTCCCGCGCAAAACCAATTTGAAACCGCTCTATCGCCTTTTCTTGGACACCTCTTTGCGCCAGATAGTTCCGTGCAGGCTTTCCAGCCGGAGACCCGAGCAGTTGCTCCTGAAAGTATTTTGATGCGATTTCATTGACCCGGTAGAGCTGCTCCCGCTCGCTGGCGTGGCGTCGGTCGTGAGGTCCCCGTTCCCAGGGAATCCCGGCACGCCGGGCAAGCCGCTCGGCCGCCTCCGGAAAGGACAGGCCTTCTATCTTCTGGATGAAAGAAAAGACGTCCCCGCCCTCGTGGCACCCGAAGCAATACCAGATCCGTTTTTCCGGATTGACGCTGAAGGAGGGGTTGTTGTCCGCATGAAAGGGGCAAAGCCCGACGAAGTTACGGCCCACCTTTTTGAGCGTCACATATTCGGACACCAGACTCACGATGTCGGTGCGCTCTCGGATCTCCTCGCGCGCTGTCTCTCGATCCACCGTTGCGGCAACCTCCAACCACTGCATCCCAGGGCGCTTGTACTCCTAAGACAATCAATCAAATCTTCTCTTCGTCCCTGGAATCTCCTTCCACCTGGGAAAAAACACCCTGCCGGTGAACGCAAAAGGAAAAGCCCCGCTCGCGCGGGGCTTCTTTCGCCCGGCAGAAAGACCAGCAAACACGCTAATCGCGGCTCCAGATATGAATCCGAACCAGCTTCATGTCATGGAACGTAAAAGCGACGTTGTTGCGCTCCACGTAGCGCAGAATAACGTCCCGGCTTAATGAGTTCGTAGCCTCGGCGAAAGTGACGGTCACAGGGAAGCCTACCCCCGACGCATTGGTAGTGAATATCTGGGTCTCATCCGGGTAACCGTAGCGGTAAATGACCCGCTTGAAGTCGTCACCGAGCTTCACATACGCATGTGGCCGCCAGAGGGACGTCCGAGCGTAGTCGCACTTATCGCCGGCCACCGCAATCACGGTAACCAAGCCATCCTTGTCCAAAACAAAGCCCAGAACCACATCGTTACGCTGATAAACCCATTCAACCTCACCCGGCCGAAGCGCCACCCAGACAGGCAATGCCCACTGGGGCACGCCTCCTCCACCACCGGCGCTAACTGCCGCTCCCGGTGCGGCCGCACCCGGGACCCCCGGCATTGCACCCATCCCGGGCGGCCCAGCCCCTGGAGGACCCATCTCCGGCCCGCCGGGTGTAGGCGGCATCGCACCAGCTCCTCCCGGCATCGGGCCAGCGCCTGCAATACCTACACCGCCCCCCGGCGGCATCGCACCAGGCATAGCCCCCTCAAGACCCGGTATGCCGCCACCCGGCAGAGCAGCCGTCCCCGGCATGGCGGCTGCAGGCGGTCCCATAACACCTGCAGCAGGAGGACCCACAGCCGCGCCCGGCGCCGCCGTTGCCCCTCCGGCACCACCGGCAGTCTCACGGATGACTCCGTCGGGGTTGCCGTAAACGTCCAGCAGCCGGATGGCGTGATCGCCCAACCTAATGCCCGCGAGCTGCACCTCGGCAGCGTTAGCGGACGCAAGGAGTGCCGACAGAAGCAAAATGGTCACGAACGGCGCGAGGAGTCTGCAGCAGCTTCGAATTCCTGTGTTTGTGTGCATGGCCTCAGTCCCCTTTCTGGCCGTAGTGCGATTTAGACTGCGATGGCTTCCGACTCCAGGTCTTCGCGACTCCACCACGCGTTACACCGATAACCCAACCCCGCCTCCAGAACTCAACTGGAGACGACTTTAACTAATTGACAAAGGAATGCTACCACAAATAAACCCGTTTTTCAACCCCTTGCCGTAAAATTCCGGCGCAATGCCTCCTTCTGAGACTTATCCCGCTCGCACTTCCAGTAGACGGCAGCCGTCCGGCCATGTACCGCTGGCTTCGCTGCCGGTCACCTGACCCGTGGACAAGTTTACCACCGTGCAGGGCGAATCAAACCCCCCTATCCGCCAGCGAACACCCGGTGTATCACAGTACAACAGGAAGTGCCCGCCCCTGCGGACAAGTTCCACGGTCCCGTTGCGAAGGTAGACCTCGAGGAGCAACTCGCCGCGCAAAGAAACGCGAGTCGGCGCTTCCGAAGCAATCCCATGTGTCAGTACCGGCGGACAGCCCATTGCATTGAGGGCAAATATCTGCTGCCTCCCGCCTTGTGCATGGAGACGTTTGTCCTCTTTGTCATTAGTTGCGATGGTAACGAGTTTCAGAGCGAAATCCCCTGTGGACGACAGCGCCCGATTATCGAGACTTGTCAGCAGGATTGCGCCGATTTGACTCGTGGTCTCCACTCTCAGCTCCCCGTAAGCTTCGCACTGTGAAATGTCTCCGGCAACCCCTTTGATGCGCGGCGCATCAATCAGCAAAACGCCGTGCCGAGTGTCCCGAATTATCTCACCTGTTTCCGCGACATACCGCTGTCGCCCTACTGCGGCGTGACCCGGGCCGGCGTTGAATGTCTCCGCCATCATATCAAGCGCGACACGGACGACCTCCTCGGCGTGTAGCGTCTGAAAGACGCTTGCGTTGCGCCCGGAATCAAAAAAGCCGTAGGCTGCATCAGAGTCCTCGTCTATACCTATCGGCTTGTACCCGCGTCCCCGAACGTCGGTCAGCGAGAACGGAGGAAGCGCCTCGAGGGTAACCGTCTGGTCTGCGTCGTACGCCCTCCCATCGAATCGGAACTTCTTGATACCTGCCTGCCCTTCGGCAACATCATAGCCGCAGTTTTCGGCGAGGCTGCGGTTCGCCGGGCGGCCAAGCTCATCGCCTGCGCGGTCATCGGCATAGAGCAGCAGATTACGGCCATGGTACGCCCCCGCGGCGCTTCGGCCAGAGGCGACCGTCAAGTCGCCCGATGATGTGCACTCGCGGTCGAAGAATTCGCTCGAGATGCGGAAGCACCAACCGATGTCATACATTGTGCTGGCGAAGTCCTGCTCGCCCACAATTGTGTCCACGGTTGAGTACGCGACCGCCACGTCGTGCGGCGCGGGGCGAATATCCCCGGACAGAAACACCTTCGCGCACAACGCCGCAAGGCCCCACCGCGTGGGGTCTCGACGCACGTCGAAGAAGCCGAGCTTGTCGGAGGAGGGCCGGGTGTCAAGAGTAAACAGGATGGCGGCATCGGCGTCCTGCAGCGAGGCATACGCCACCATCTCAAGCATGCCGGCGGCGCGATACTTGTTGGGCCAGCAGTAGTTCCACTCCCGTATGACGAAGGGCCGCCCGCGCACGCGGGCAAGGTACGCCGTCGGCATCAACGCTTCAGGCCCGGTCGCGGCGATGGGATTCGCATTGTAGTAGAACCCGGGCAAAGTCCACTCGGAACCCGCCCGGAAGAAGACGTGGTCCCAGTAAAAGTTGGTGGCGACAAAGTCCAGCTCTTCCGCGACCGCCCGCACATCGGCCATGTGCCGCTGCGCGAGTACGGCCGTGATGGGAACCTTGACTTTAAGCCCCCGCAGGAACTTCGCCATCCTCTGCAGGTACTGCCGGTCCACGCTTGCAGCGAATGCAGTGGCATCATTGAAACGCGCCCGCCCAGACGGCTCCTCCGAGCCGATTAACGGCCTCGGGAAAGCGCCTGACTCCGCTGGCAAGCCGCCTCCAAGCCGCACGGTGCCCCGCTCGAGGTCTTCCCCAGGCCCCAGCCTCGAGCCGGCCGATGACCAGGCCCGGGCAAGTACCTCGGTCGAGCCGTACTTCGCACGCAGCCAGGCGTTCCAGCGGGCAACGAGCATGTCACGGTACTCCGGCAACAGGCGGCTCCACAGCTTGCGCTTGGCCAGCAGGCCGTTTTCATCGCACAGCTCAATCATGCAAACCGTAGGGTCGTCAGCAAACGATAGCCCCGTGTACGGGTTGACATGGTCCCGCAGGAGGGCCCTTGCGTATCGTTGCTGGAGGATGAGCAACGGCTCGACGAAAACAGCGTAGGGTTTTGCGCCGCGGCCCATACGCTTCCCGTCTTTTATCCCTTCGGCCTCGCTGAATGTCCGGAAATCCAGCAAATCAAGGTACACGTAAATGCCCTTTTCCTTCAGCCGCGAAATCCAGTAGTCGAGCAGCTCCAGCTTATCGGGAGCAATGCGCTCGGGCGCTCCCGCCCGCTCCGGCGGCAAAAGGCCGGTGGCATCATCCAGATGGTGAAATCGGACGAGGTTGAAACCCGCCCGCGCGATGGCCTCCACCGCCTCGTCAATCACCTCGTGCGTCTGAAAGACGCTTTCCTTGGCGACGTTTATGCCCCAGAAGCGGGCGCGGGTGCCGTCCTGGAAGTACAAGTGGCCGTCGCGGCCGCACATCAAAAACCCGTGCTTGCCCGCTGGTGCGTCAAGCAGGTGGGAGAAGTCCACAATGCTGGACGCGGGGAAACCAGGGGCGTTCGGGTCCAGGTTCGGGAGCTGTTCGGGTCCAGGTTCGGGAGCTTCTCCACAGCTTGCACAGGCAGTGCAAGCACAGCCAAAAAGAGCGCGCAAAAAGCCAGGCCGTATCGCGGCAGTACCCGCCCACTCGTTTCACTCTCACCGAGCCTGTCAGGGTGCGTACTATTATATTTGGGCAAACTCAATCCTCCGCTTCCGCGACAGCAGGCCATGCCGGATGCACAGTTCCTGGTAACGCTCGATGCCCCTAAGATGCTCCGGTGAAAGATTGTAATCAATGTTCTCTGCGAAGTACCGCCGGACTACGTCCACTGTCAGGAGCGTCCCGCCTGTCGCCACCGCAGCCGCAGCAACCGCCGCCAAATCCCGCAGGCCCTCATCCTTGGCACGCTGCAGACCCTCGATGACCTCCGGGGCGACTCTCCCGCGCGTCACCCACAGCGCGAATACCATCGGCAACTGCTGCCACTGCCACCATTGAGCGCCGAGGTCAACGACCATGCACGCAGCCGGATGCGAGCAGGTCAGGGCGGCGTCGCCTATCAGCAAGGCGGCGTCGGCCTCGGCCAGCATCCGGTCCAGAGCCGGCTCGGCGCGGATTGTCCTGGGATGCGCTCCATACCGCTCCGCGAGAAATATCTGCACCAGCGCCGCCGATGTGCGCGATCCCGAGTCCCCCGAGTCCAGCGCGATGGTCCGTATCCGGCCCAGGGGCACCTTGGAAAGCAGCTTGATGCTGGCGACTTCCCCCCGCGAGGAGATGGAGACCCCAGGCACCACCTTCTCCCCCGACCCGCGCAGGTATTCGAACGTCGGTATCAGACCGACGTCAATCTCGCCCGCATCCAGCATCTCGGCGAGACGCGAGGGCACATCGTAGACAAACCGGAGGCCGAGAGCTTGCTCATCCAGCGTATGCACCAGCGGGCGCGTGTTCAGGTAAGAGATGACACCGATTGCACACGACATTTGTGCTGCA
>JALGUK010000521.1 GCA_029820875.1 Candidatus Zipacnadia bacterium | reverse complement strand
AGCAAACTCGAAGCTCCCCGGGCATCATGAAATTCCGGTTTGCCCTTTCCTCCTCCTTCCTGCGAGTGAAGTCCTGGCTGGAGGGCCTCAAATCCATTGAAGCGAAGGTCCGAGAGATGCAGCGGGAGAATCATTGCCTTCGCATGTGACTATGTCACGCGGATTGCGAGTAATAATGATGCACCAAAAGAGGAGTTGACACGTCCAGATGGCGCAAGAGAAGCTCATGCTGGGGGTTATGGTTCACCTGCACGGCACTCCCGACGAGGCTATGAAGAAGGTGGCGGACCTCGGCCTTCCGAGCTGTCAGTTGGGTTGGCCGCCCAATAGCAGTATCGAAACAGGCGAGGCACTTAAGGCAGCAGCGGACAGGCACGGCATAACCGTGACGACGCTCTGGGCGGCGCTGCCCGGGCGGACTGTGTGGAACTTCACCGAAGGCCCTATTACAATCGGCCTCGTGCCGCCGGAGACGCGCGCCGAGCGCACCGAGGCCCTCAAGCAGGCGGCAAGGGTCGCCGCGCACATCGGCGTCCAGTCCATCACGACCCATGTCGGCTTCCTGCCGGAGGACCCGAACGACGAAAAGTACACCGGGACCGTCGAGGCGCTGAAGGAGGTTGCGCAGACGTGCCTGGACTATGGCGTCGAGTTCTGGTTCGAGACCGGCCAGGAGACGCCGATAACGTTGCTACGCACAATTCAGGACATCGGCACCGACAACCTCGGCATTAACCTGGACCCTGCGAACTTGCTGATGTACGGGAAGGCCAACCCGGTGGACGCGCTCGACATCATCGGCAAGTGGGTGCGCGGCGTCCATGCCAAGGACGGAGAATACCCCACTGACGGGCGGAGCCTGGGCAAGGAGAAGCCGATGGGCGAGGGGCGGGTGAACTTCCCCGTGCTGGTGCCGAAGCTCAAGTCCATGGGCTTTCGCGGCGCGCTGACAATCGAGCGGGAGATAAGCGGGGACAAGCAGATCGAGGACATAAAACGCGCGGTGGCGATTCTTGAGCCGCTACTGTAGAGGCGGCCTCTACCCCTATTTGCCTTCCTCCCATGTTGCACTTGGGAGAGGGGGACACGCATGACAGGCCCTTCCGTTCTTGCTCCCGGCGAAGAGCTATAGGAGCGAGCGAATCGCACGCACGGGGGACACGGATGACAGGCCCTTCCGTTCTTACTCCGGCGAAGAGCTATAGGACCGAGCGAATCGCACACACGGCGGACACGGATGACAGGCCCTTCCGTTCTTGCTCCGGCGAAGAGCTATAGGACCCAGCGAATCGCACACACGGCGGACACGGATGACAGGCCCTTCCGTTCTTGCTCCCGGCGAAGAGCTATAGGAGCGAGCGAATCGCACGCATGGCGGACACGGATGACAGGCCCTTCCGTTCTTGCTCCCCCTCTCCAGAGCCGAAGGGGCACGTCGCCGACGGCGACGGCCCATTCGCGAAGGAGAGGGGGCAGGGGGGTGAGGCTGCCTTCCGCCGCCGCGACTCGGAGGAGCACGGCCACAATGAAAGGTATCTTCGCCCGCATCGCGTGGGCTGCATTTCAGCCGAAAGTAGTGGAGCAGCAACCCGGGCGGCTTAAACTGCAGTTTCCGAAGGCGGTGCGGTTCGACAAAATCGACCCGGAAATCCTCAAGCTGCTCGCCGATGCTATTGCGTTCCCTGCGGGCATTGAGAGCGCATCGGTTACACCCACCCAAATGGATGAACCAGCCGTTATGTCCTACCTTAAGGACCTCGGCCAAGTCATTTTCGAGAACTACCCGGCACTTAAGAATCTGGCACCGGAGGATGTCCGCCGCCGGATGCAATCCATCGCCACCGAGAGGCCGACGGCCGAGGACCTGCGTCGTGCGCTTACTAAAGAATGACCAAGCCGCCTCTTATGTCGTCTGGTGAACCTGTCATTCCTGAGCCTTCCCCGGTATCCCCGGCTCGGTCATCTTGCGCGGGTCGAGAATCTCCTCCAGACGGTCGGCGGGAAGCAGGTTCTTTTCGCGGACGATTTCGATAATCGAGCGGCCGGTCT
>JALGUK010000520.1 GCA_029820875.1 Candidatus Zipacnadia bacterium | reverse complement strand
AGGGCAAGGTCGTAGTCCACAACAAGACGGCAAAGCGGCTGCTCCTGCGCGTTCCGTTCTGGGCCGACAAACGCACGGTGCGCGCCGGTATCGGGTCAGCGGAAGTCCAGCCGGCCTGGGTTGGCAACTATCTCCTGGTGGAGAACCTCCATCCTAGCGAAAACGTGACCGTCCGCTTCCGAATCAAGCAGCGGACGGCCCGGTTCACCTGGAACGGAACCACATACACACGGAACCACATACACGTGCACGTTCAGAGGAAACACTGTGGTGGACATCTCACCCCGCGCCGAAGGGGTGCCGTACCCCATCTATGAGCGCGACGACATGCAAGGCGGGCCGGCTTCGATGAAGAGGACCACGCGGTTTGTGGCGGAACGAATCATCGGCTGGTAGATTGCCGAGGGGCTGTTTCAGTGATTGCACGAGGAGGTCGTGTTCAATGACGCGTCTGTCCATTCTCATACTGCTGGCTGTCCTGGAGGTGGCGATGATGACATCGGCAAATGCCGACTGGAAGCCTCACACCGTGCTGCAGATGGACGGTGACAAGGTCGCGCGTGAGATACCTGCCCAGCAGCAAATCGTGACCGAGAGCTGGAACCGTGTCGTGGCGGTACCATATATCGTCTACATGCCCGAGAAGGACCGCGTGCTGATGCTGGTCGGCTGCGACTACCCGCACCAGCCGTTCACGCTCGTCAGCGACGACCACGGCGCCACCTGGAGCGACCCGCGGCCCATCTCCCCTGACCCGAAGGTGAACGCCTCCGCAGGACTGGGGACGAGCCTTACTTATCTCGGAGGCGGGAAGCTCATCTTCAGCGCAGGTGGGCGCTGGTTCAGCAGCGACTACGGGGAGACCTGGGAAGGGCCGGTGCCGATTCCGCCGGCATCCAACGGCCAGCCGTGGTACCAGTGGGACCCCTATCTTGTGGACCGGGATCCTGAGACCCGGGCGGTCACGCGCCTGACGGAGACCGCCTACAACTGGGAGGGCGGCGGACCAGGCTCGCCCACCGGCTACGAGCAGGGATTCATACGCTTTAGCACCGACGAGGGCCGTACCTGGAGCGAGGACATTCGGGTTCCCCAGTGGCACGGTGTCTCCGAGGTCGCCCTGCTGCGCGCAGCCAACGGGAACATCGTCGCAGCCTGCCGCACCGACATGGCACGCCAGTACTTCGGGAACATTGACCATTACGAGGGTCTCGGGGTCTGCATCTCAAAGGACGACGGGAAGACCTGGTCGCCCGTTAACCGGTTGTACGATTACGGCCGCCACCATCCCTCTATGGTTTTGATGCCCGGGGGCGAAATCGTGATGACGTACGTGGTCCGCCTCGGGTACCCACGGGACGCGGACGGCTTCCCGCAGTTCGGCATCGAAGCGATTGTCAGCCGCGACAACGGCGAAAGCTGGGATATCCGGCACCGCTACGTCCTCGCGAAGTGGTCCGGCAATCGCAAGGGCGACAAAGAATGGTGGGCCAGCAGCCAGGCGACCTCCACGGTCCTGCTGCCTGACGGGTCGCTCCTCACCGCTTACGGAACCGGTTACCGCTGTAAGGCGGATGCCAAGGGAAGAGCGGCGCCGAGGGACGTGGGACTTGTCCGGTGGAATCCCGGGCTTGATTAGGCGAGGCTGCAAGGCCGAGCGGAGCGATACTCTTTACAAAAAGGGGATGTCATACCATGACCGAGCATCTTGTAAACGGCGTCACAATCAGACCGTTTGAGCCGGAGCGCGACTCCGAGCGCATACGGGCGATGGTCGGGGAAATCTGGCGCGGGGCGGAAGATGCGCTTCTGGAGAAGGACTTCGGTCTCATCGGAGGAAAGCCGTGGAGCGAATGGCTTTCTGAGGCCGTACTCTCGTATCTCAAGGCTGGCGGGACCCGAAGCTTCGTCGCCGAGGAGAACGGGGAGGTAATCGGGATTGACGAGGCTCGCAAACGCGGCACCGTAGGGTACAACGGCGTGGCGCGGGAGCACCAGGGGCGGGGCATCGGCTCGGCGATGCTTGACTTCGTGTTGTCCCGCATGAGAGCGGAGGGAATGGACCACGCCTCGGTGATTGTCGCGGACAACGAGGAGCACATACCCGCGCGGCGCAACTACGAGAAGCACGGCTTCCGCAAGCTCGCGGGCTACTATACGATGGTCCGCAAGCTTTAGCAGAGCAACGTCGGCAAGGGAGAGATAAAGCGATGTTCATTGATATACATGCCCATGCGTACCGAAAGCGTCCGCCGGTGTACTCGTTTTCCACTCCCGAGCAGGTGCTTGAGCGCTACGACGCGGTCGGCATCGAGAAGGGG
>JALGUK010000519.1 GCA_029820875.1 Candidatus Zipacnadia bacterium | reverse complement strand
CGCAGGATTTGATTAACCCTCGGCCGAAGGCCAGGCTCCGGGGTGAACTGAGACTGGAACTTTGACCTAAAGATTTCGAGGTTTGCCTGCGCGCGCAGGATCGCGATGATATCAGCAGCGTGAATACGGGCTTCGTCACGATCGTGTTCCAACTGTGCTCGCCCGCTCACGTTGCGATACCTCTCATCCATCGCCAGGCACTTCCTCATGACCAGCGAATGCGGTCTGGTAACGCGCAGGGACGCGACTGCTCTGGTTCCGTCAGGCCGGTGTACGGAGATTTCGTGCGGGTCCGACTCAACCACCGCAATGGCTCCTCCAGTGCAGGCCCGGGCGTGAATCTTTTCTTCAATGTCGACCCGAAAATCTTTCCGGCGCTTGTATCTCTCCGGCGCCATGAATTCAATCCGCATAACGTTGGTTGAACCCGGTATTGGCTTTTGGAACTGGAAATAGCGGGCACCCTCGACCGGTTCGTAACCGAGCCGCCGCAGCGTGCCGGCGAGTCCCGGTGTGCGGTGACGCAGCAGCACCACATCGAGAACGAAGTCAAAGTCCCTGGTTGCCCGCGCTTGCGGTGATGCGAATTTCATGGCCTGGGCGCCAGCAAGCACGAAGCCGTCGGCGGCCGGACCGAGCGCCGTGAAGCTCCACAACGCAGGTTCGCTGCGGTTCGGAAATCATTGGCGGCTCCAGCCTGGCATGATTCTTGTTTCCAGCAGGTACTCCGCCTGCTTGAAGTCCCGCCCTCCCCGGGCATAGAGATCCAGGTACGTCTGAATATCCGCTACCACCGGCACCCCGTCGTCGCTTCTGGCATACAGGAACACTCCGAGGTCGTATGGACGGAGAAAACGGATGCAGGGGCCGCTTTCGCGTGCGCCCTTGAGTTGCCGCACCGCCTGCTCCTGATCGGGTCCGGTGAGGAAAACCTCGACCAGGTCCAGGTCCACAAAAGGAGCACGAACCGAGGCGGCGGCAGTTCCCGTCAACGCATAGCCGCCGGGCGCGATCGAGTCCAGCGCCTTACCGATGGCCCGCGGATCTGCGCCGAAGGGATTCGGACACGTGAATGCGCTCCGTAATCTCCACCGGTATCGCTCACGGTACTTCTCCGCCCAGCGGGTTAGCAGTCTGCGGGGTTCCGGGACGAGGACCGCCGAATTACGGCGCCGGATTAACAGCTCCTCTTCCAGGGTCCCGAACACCTTGGAAATCGATCCGAGACTGATTTCGAAGCTGTTGGCTCCGGCAAACCGATTCCGGCGGGTTTCGGCGGCAAGTTCTTTCGCGATCTTCGTCACATTCCACATTCCCGGTTTCTGCAGCAGTACCCTGAGCACGCGGGATGCTTTGCCCGAGTAAACCCCGATGATGCGCGCGGACCGGCGCGTGGGGGGCGGCTGTTTGCCCTTCTTGCCTAGGCGACGGAGCACCATTCGGCCCGGCACGTCAATCGAGATGTTGCCCGCCGCGTCGATGAAGTCGATTCCCTTCTCAATACAAAACGCCTGACTCAGTGGCGTCAGGTACGGGCAGATCAGCAGGAAGGCAAAGTCTGGCTGAACTGCCTTCAGGCGGGCGACCCACGGGGCGATTTCTTCCAGGACTTTTGGCGTGACGCCGTCCCTGATCTCCCCGAGGACACGAACCCGGCTGGAGCCTGCCTCCAGTTGAAAGCTCACGTCGAACGGCTGCGTCGGGCTTGCGTTCACGTCGAGGATTCGAACCCCTGGCAGATCGCGAATGGGCGTCTGGGCACTGGCAGATCGCGAATGGGCGTCTGGGCACGCAAAGTCTCGATCAGCGCGTTTTCCAAAGTTGTCTGAGGAGAGCTCGACACTTCAAGTATATTCTGGCAGATCGCGAATGGGCGTCTGGGCACGCAAAGTCTCGATCAGCGCGTTTTCCAAAGTTGTCTGAGGAGAGCTCGACACTTCAAGTATATTTTCCCAGATGGGAAATTTCATGTCAAGGAAAAGTTTCGTCCACGCAGGTTTTCCCGTGGGAGAAATAAACGAGTGCGGGCGTATCGTTGTCCCGGTCACTGTTCAACGCCTCGCGGACGGGATGAATGCCGGCGATTGCCTTCACTGCAAACGATGGTAGCGCGCCCGCCGCGGGCGCGGGGGACACGGGGCCGCTGATCCGAAGGTGTGTAGCCCGCCGCCGCGCACCGAAGCCGTGGCTGACCGGAGGAAACGGTTACACTGGTAATCTATTTCCCTCGGAGC
>JALGUK010000518.1 GCA_029820875.1 Candidatus Zipacnadia bacterium | reverse complement strand
AACCACTCCCCGTAAAAGGCAGGAACGTCCGTCCGGCGGCTGACTGAAATCACTTGAGGACCGTCAGCGTGCATTGTTCAGCGCTTTTGCGGCAGGCTCTGGCCCAGATTCTGCAGGAGCTTCAGGCTCTCCTGCACGATGGTCTCGCCCGAACCGGCGGCCAACTTGCTTGAGCGGGCAAGGAGGGTTTCGTATCCGCCCTCCTCAAGCGCCTTTGCAGTCGGCAGGTAGCCCTCCGCGCCGTTGGCAAGCTCCACGATGAATGTCTTATCGAACGGCGAACCCCTCTTGATGTCAAGCCCGAGTTCGGTGAAGACCTCACAGGGTATCCCCATCAATGCGACCGAATCGAGTGCCACCGCTTGCAATTCCACGTCCGTCTCGGTCTCGCCGAGTGACTCATACTTCTGCAACTCGAGCGCGTAGAACTCCTCGATGGTGGTAGCGGTCTCCCAGGTCAGTCCTTGCACGAGCTCTTTAGCGCGGTGGCTCTCCTCCGGAGTCGGCTGGCGCACCGGAAGCTTGAGGATGGTGCTTGTGGTCCCTACAGGCCAGTCCGGGGAATAGGAAATACCCTTGAGGATGTCCAGAACCTTCTCCCCCACCTTCGGGCCGTTCTCGGATGCGTAGCCGAACCCGCCCGCAGGCCCCGGCCCCGCAGTGAACACGTCTGCCTCGTTGGGCTCCTCTTCCGGCGGTGGTGCTCCCTGCACATCCAGGTGGTTGATGTCCCCTGCGCTGCCGTTGAAGAACAATATCGGGAGCGGGCGGCCCAGTTGCTCCTCTATATGGCACCGCATGTAACCCACCCAGTCGGCCGAGACTTGATTGCCGCTGATTGTGTCCAGGTGGAGGGCGTAGTTCACGATAAGCGCGATGTAGTCTCCCGCGTCGTCGCGCAGAGCCACCACACCCAGCTCCGGGTCAACAGGCCCCACAGGCCGCACGACATCGGGGTTGCACCGCCGCCGCGACGCACTCCCCGCAGCGTGTGATCAAGGTCCGAAGGTACTCTTCATCAGCTTCGCTGCCAAAAACGGATATCGTAGCAGGCCCGGTATGAGTATGAGTCGCTGCAATCAAAACCCTATCGGGTTGAATACCCGTCTCCTTTTGAATCGCCTCGCGGATGCCCTGCGCAGTCGCAGAACTTATAGCAACCAGGTCCAGCGACAGCAGGGCCAGCGGACCACTGCCGTCATCCACGACGAGCGCATTGGCATAGAGGTCATCATGCACGCCCTCGGCCTTGCGGTCCACGAGGTAACCAGCCAGTGATGTACCCAGCGGCGGCGTGATAACCACGCTCGCTGCACCAGCGCGGGATTCTTCAGGCATGATAAATCGCTCCTTCAAAGCTCAGAACCAGTAGGGGCGACCCGTTGGTCGCCCCTACGAGTCATATACGAAATACACGTGACAAACTCCAAATTGCCTTAAGCGGTTCAGCCGGCCTACCAACTGATTTTAACGGTCCGCCCCGTGCGTGCGGACTCGTAGCAGGCGTCCATTATCTTCTGGTTCCACCAGCCGTCCTCACCGGGAATCGGCGGTTCGACGTCGTTCTCGACGCTCTCGGTAAACGCGTCAATCTCAGCCGCGTAGATGTGGACAGTGTAAAGGCTTTTGTCGTAAACTGTCTCGCCGTAGCGGCCCGTCTCGAGAATCTCGGTTTTCTCTTCGACGCGTGCCTGCTGCGCATCATAGGCACCCTGCGGGGAGGTGCGCACCTCAAGCTGGCCGGTTGACTCCTGACCGATTGTATAGTCCGAGAAGAGACTGCCGGCTGAGCCGTAGACCTCAAGCCGGTTCTTGGACGCCGCATCCGGCACGCACCAGAAGTTGTCCACAATGCCGTGAGCGCCGTTGTCAAAGCGGCAGATAACGGTCGCGGAGTCCTCCACGCGATAGTCCTGCACCTGCGTATCGGCGAAGCATGACACCTCTGTAACCCGGGTGCCCATGATATGCTCAAGCAAGTCCACGCAGTGGCAGCCCATGTCAATAAGCGAACCCCCGCCGCCGGTCTTCGGGTCCTGACGCCATGCGCCTTCCATCTTCGGATACCAGCACGAGAGCTGGGCACGGCCCAGCACGGGCTTGCCGATCTGGCCGTCCGCGACGATCTTTTTCGCCGCCTGGTGGCAAGCGTGGAAGCGCATCATGTAAGCGGTCCCGAGCTTGACGCCGGCATCCTTACAGGCGTTGACCGCCTTCTCACATTCTGCGGCGTTCATGCCCAAGGGTTTTTCACAAAGCACGTGCTTACCGGCCTGAGCAGCCTTGATAATCTGCTCCGCGTGGTTGACGGCGGGAGTAGCGATATACACGCACGTGATGTCAGGGTCCGCAAGCAGCTCGTCGTCGGTTGCGTAAGACTTCTTTGCACCGAATTCCTGCTTGACCTCCTCAAGCGGCTCGGCCATAATGTCCATTACGGCTACCAACTCGGCCTTTTTCGAATACTGGACCATCTCCGGAATTGTGCGCCTGCGTGCGATTCCACAGGCTCCGATAACTCCCCATCCTACGGCCATTTTTACCTCGCCTCCTGTACTTGGCTTTCGCTGTCGGCTTCCGGCGCCTTCTTGCGCACGATAAGTTTGCAGATACCCAGCTCTTGATCAATGTACTTGATATTGTACTCGAACCCGTAATCTTCGATTATGCGGCGATAGAGCGTATCACAGTGGTGGCAGTACTTCGGATAGCGCTCCATGTGAGTGGCTCTGCGCAGAATCCCGACCGAGGGGCACCTGTACATCTCGATGCAGAAGGTGTCGTCGGTGGCCCACATGTCGCAGAGGGC
>JALGUK010000517.1 GCA_029820875.1 Candidatus Zipacnadia bacterium | reverse complement strand
GCGGTCCTTCGACAATCTCCCGGGACAGCTCTCTAAGCGCGAAGTCCAGCCTGGTCGCGGTCATCCCCTGCGCCCAGGGAAGAGAGATTTTGGCCTCCGGCCGCACCACTTGTACGGGGAGAGTGCCCCAGCTAACCACCGCATGGCCCACGGGATTGGATGGAGCGTTCTCCATTTTCTCCGGGTCGAAGGTGAATCCCGTGTTATCGGAGGTGCTCACGAGCGAGATGACCGCCTCAGGACATTGAGAAAGAGGCTGCCGGTTGGTGGACGCCACGGCGAAGCAGGCATACTCTGGTTTTACGCCCTTGAGGGTTGTATCCCCGAAGCTTGCGCCACCGCCCAGAAACCCCAGGGCCGCCTTCACCCCAGGCGCATCAAGAACCAGTCGGCCGTGGCCCCAGTCCCACAGAATCTCGCTTGACGGCCGCAGCGAAGAGCCTGTCAATTCCTTCACCACCGGCCCGTCGGTCCTGCTCGGGCCGTTCAATACGCGCGCCGCGGGCGAAGCTCGTGGAGTGCATAAAGTCGTAGCGGCTGCCGTAGCCGCCATAATAGTGCCAGGCCATGTCGGACAGTTGGTCCTTGCCGAACGTGAAGACAGTCGGCCGGGGCGCGGGTTTTATCAGGCCGTTCTTGAATACCTCCCCTGCGAGACGCATCTGCGACAAGAGCACCTCATCATTACAAAAGACGATTCCGTGCCACTGGTACCCCGTCCCCCGGTACTCAAGAGGCCACTTGAGGTAATCCTCGTCCGTGGCAATGCGTTTTATCACCCCGTCCGACCACACGTAAAAGAATATGCCGTCCCAGTCCTGCCAGCAGCCGTAGGCCGCCAGCCTCATCGGAAACTCGGCGCGATACCTCGCCGGCCGATGGATATTCGTCTCGTAGACGACAAAGGGCTTATCCGCCACCGTGCAGGTGTCAAGGTTATACAGACGCGGCGGGTTCGTCAGGGCGGAGAGCCAGGGATACGTGCAGGTGTCAAGGTTATACAGACGCGGCGGGTTCGTCAGGGCGGAGAGCCAGGGATAGCGGGGGTCGCTTTTGTCCTGGGTGACGCCGCTGTAGTACATCCCCCCGCACATGAAGTTCCCACGCGATGCCCCGTAGTGCCAGTGCAAGCGCGGCTCGAAAAAGGTGTCATAGCAGATGGGTGCAACGGCGATTCCGCGCCCGAGGCCCCGAATCGAGGCGACGAACTCATCGTTTGTTCGATTGTGATGGTCCCGTCGGCCAGGCTTTCTCCGTCGGAAAGCTCTCCCCACGCCGCAAGGAGTGCCGCTTGTCTGCCGTACTTGTCACGGAGCCACTGGTTCCACAGGCTCTGGAGCTTGTTGCGGAAATACTGCGGAATCTCATCCCACCCGCCGGTGAGCATGGACTCCACGAACCTGTTCTCGTTGCTGATTTCATAGATGGCGATGGCCGGCTCGTCGGCGTAACGAAGGCCGGTGTACTGGTTTACGTGATTAAGGAAGTTGGCGGCGTATTCTCTGTGCAGCGCGGCGAGCCGCTCATCAATGTACCACAGCCTTTTGGCGCCCCAGCCGGTCTTCGCCTCCGCAACACCGGCGCACCATGCCTCGCGGTCGCCCGAGTCGGGGAGGATGTCATAATCTCCGGGCTTGAATCCGACGCGGGCACGGTCGAACGTCATGTACAAGCTCAGGCCTTCGCGCTTGAAGCAGTAAACCGCGTAGTCGAACTTGTCTATGACGGAATTATCGCCCTTGCTGTAGGTGGCGAAGTGACGGGTGTCGTCGCGGTCCGAGTCAATCAGGCGGGTGTCATAAAGGTGCATTCGGACGGCGTTGAAGCCGAGGCGCCGAATGCGCTTGGCGATGTGGCTGATTTCCGCGCGTGTCCGGCCCGGCTCGTCAACAACGTTCACCCCCCAGAAGCGCACGCGCTCATTCCCGCGGTAGAAGTGGCCGTCACGGACGGTGACAAATTCGCGGCCGGCCCCCGGCGCCGCGATGGCCGATGTACTGAGAGCAATCATTCCCACGAGCGGAAACCACGGGTTCGTCAAGGAGGCATACCTCCATTTACAGCCGCTGGATCTAAGCATATCACAATCATAATTAATTGCGCCGCTCCCGAGCCTGGCGCAAATCCCCTGTAGCGGCGCGATTTGTCATGCCCAAAGCCTGCAAAATTACGCGAAGGGCAGTGTATCAGGTTTTACGTGCACGGCTGACCTGGTTGACTTAGTCGCCAGGTGCGGTCTCCTCTTCCAGGGCGTTGGCCAGGAACTTAAGGAAAACATTCACGTCCCGCAACTCCACGCCCCGCTGGGCGAAAGTCTCAACGAGTGAGAGGGCGTCGCTGCTGCCTGCGGTCGAGGGTACATCTCGGCCCAGGCTGCACCTGCCGGCAAGCTCGAGAGCGATTTGTCCGTAGGTACGCCCGTCTCGGCGCATCTTTCGGACCGTCTCAGGTTGGGTGCGGAAGTAGTAGGCGACCATCTTATCGCACGCGTCCATCATCGCGGGCGAGGCAGTCGCTCCCAGGACGTCTATCTGGGCGACTAAAGCCTCGGTCCGGGCACGGCCGGTCTCGCGGGCCAGCTTGTATGCTTTCCCCCTCGCCTTTTCACCCGTCGCCCGTGCCTGCGCCGTCATCCCCTTGACGCTGTCGAAGACAGCCCTGCCTCCGCCGCGCCTGAACACCTCGTCCACCTTGCTGACCACATTGCCCGCGACGCGCTGGGCGTTCTTGACGGACCTGAGTGTGTCAGGTCTCAGCTCCGGAAGTCGCTGCAACTTTTCGCTTGCGTGCTGAGCCAATTGGCCGGCCTCACGAAGCGACGCCACTCGCCAGGAGTCCAGCCCGTTTCCTCCCTTGAGCGCGTTATGCGCCCGAGCGACGCTGTCGAGCATCCGTGCCGCCGCATCTTGAGCGTCCGTGTCCGCGCCTTCGAGGCGATAGAGTGCTTCGCTGGCGGCCCGCATGGCCACATCAGCCTGCGCAACCAGCTCAGCGCTGAACCCCTTGGCCTCGCCGGCGATATCAGCGAGTCCGAGAAGGTCGGCGGTCGCCTGGCGGCTGATGCTACGGCTCGCCGTCAGGTTTTCGA
>JALGUK010000516.1 GCA_029820875.1 Candidatus Zipacnadia bacterium | reverse complement strand
GCCAGCGCGACTTCACCTCCGTGTCCGCAAGTTCAAGGCGAACATTGTCATCCCGATATATCCGCTCCATGAGTTCGATCTTCTTCTGATTTATCTTGTACTCAAACTTGTACCCCATTCCATCCGCACGCGTCCCGGTGAGTTCCACGTCCCTGTTGCCGCTTTCGTCAACATACACGAAATACATCCAGGTCACGCCCTTATGGGAGCATCCTTTGTAGTATCACGCCCTTATGGGAGCATCCTTTGTAGTAGTGATACCGCCGTTCGAGGCAAGTCCTTGCCACCACACTGGTTTTTTGGTATACTCGAAGCGATATGGCCTTTCTCGCCAACTGAGCGAATCGGAGAGTGACCTACTATGCCCCAAAGGAAATCCATGGCCAAGCGCTTGCGACAGTCGCGCAAGCGGGCTGCCAGAAATCGTGCTGTAATGAGCAGGCTGCGCACCGCCATCCGCAAGTCGCAGCAGGCCATCGCCACTGGTGACGTCCAGACCGCACAGACATCGGTCAGACAGACATCCAGACTGCTGGACAAGGCAACTTCCAAGGGTATCATCCACAGGAATGCAGCGCGCCGCCGTAAGTCCCGATTGGCCCGTCGGCTCGTTGATGAGTTTGGAACCGAGCCTATCGCTGCAGGCGCCGAGTCCACCGAAGAGTTCGAAGAGGCCGAGGAGATGCAGTCGCAATAAAACAATAACGGCTTTTTTCGTATTTCCACGGAAGGGGCGACGCCCCTTCCGTGATTGCGTTTCCGGTCCCTCAGTCACCCGTGCGCGCTGCGCTTAGCAACTCGTTGATCTTGGCGTCCACTGCCGCAGCCGTCTCTTTTACAGGTTCGCGGCCCTCCCACATAAGCCCCATGCGCTCGCGGTAGTAGTCGGCCATTTCCACATATGCGGGCGTAAATGGCATCGGGTGCCCGTGCGAGATGGCCTCGATGAAGACCTCCGCGTGCTCCGGGGGCGGCGCCAGGAAAGTTTCGGACTTCGCTGCGCTGCGAAGCGCGGGGGTAGAGAAGCCTGAGCTGAGTAGAATATCCTGCCCCTCCCTGCAGGCCAGGAACCGGATCAGGCGCCAGGCCTCCTTGGGGTGCTTGCTGCCCTTCATGATGCAATAACACGACCCGTATTGGATATTCGCCTCGGTCTTCCCCTTCGGCAGCGGTGCAACGTCCCACTCGAACTCCTCGGTCTCCCGCAGCCGCGGGATGTCCCAATGCCCTCCTACGACCATCGCCACACGGCCGGTGGCGAACATTTCGTATGCGCCGACGTTCTCGACCTCCTCACGCGAGGGGGACACGCCGTACTTGACGCGCAAATCCACCAGCCACTGCAAGGCCTCGAGCGCCTCCGGACTTGAAAGCGTCGAACGTGTCGGGTTGGCCGGATTGTCCACTATATCCCCGCCGTTCATCCATACAAACACGTACCACCACGGCGGTACCACCGTACCATATTGGTCAGGACGGCCGTCACCATCGAAATCGCGTGTGAGGGCCTTCGCCTTTTCAAGGTAATCCGCCCATGTCCAGCCCTTTTTCGGATACTCAATACCCGCCTTGTCAAAAAGGTCTTTGTTGAAAAACGTCACTATCACCGCTACGTCGTTCGGCAGGCCGTACAGCCCGCCCTGCCAACGGTAAGCGTCAAGCGCAATGTCATAGAAATCGCTCAGGTCCAGTTGCTTGTCCGCAGCGATAAAGTCATCGAGCTTAAGGAGCGTCCCCTTTTTCACAAATGCCGGGAATCGGGTGGACTCCATGAATGCAACGTCCGGCGGTGTGCCCCCGGCGACCATGGTCTGCAGTTTTGCCCAGTAAAACCTGTACTCAACATTGTCCAGGCGCACCCGAATGTCGGGGTTGGCCTCCTCGAATGCCCGCACTGCCTTTTGCCAGACGCCGAGCTGCTCGGGTGTGGCGCGCGTGAGGTATACAAGCTCGACCGGCTTCGCAATTTTATCGGCCGGTTGTGTCACTGACCCGGGCCGGTGCTGGCACCCGCATATCAGCATTTGCACACAGAGCGCAGCAACCGTTCCTGCGGCAAGTCGCATCAGCCTGTGAATCCTCCTG
>JALGUK010000515.1 GCA_029820875.1 Candidatus Zipacnadia bacterium | reverse complement strand
GAACATAAGCCCAAGCCCGACAAGCCTCCCGGGTGTTTCAGTTATTCCATCCACCATCGAACTGGTCAAGGCCGAGATAGAAGTGCTGCGGGGTGTATATCGCGAGCGAACACTGCAAGCAGCGCTCGAGAAGCTGAAGGCCGAGGAGGATTGGACGATTTTGGACTGTCCGCCAAGCCTCGGCCAGCTCACTGTCAACGCGCTTGCTGCGGCCGACGAAGTACTCATCCCCCTTCAGACCGACTATCTTGCCATGCGGGGAGCCGTATTGTTGATTCAGAAGGGGATTCACGAGATTAAGGCGCGTGTAAATCCGAAGCTGCATATCATAGGGATATTGGCTACTCTCTATGATATGCGCACTACTCATGCCCGCGAGGTGCTTGAAGGGCTACGAGCGGTTGCGCTCAAAAACGCTGCCGTTGAGCGAACATCCGTGCTGCAATATGCTCCCCGGTCCGATGTCGCCCAGGCTTATAGAAATCTCGCCGCCGAGCTTCTTCAGCGCCATAAGGTGCTGCTGCAGGCCGAAGCAAAGCGGAAACGGCGCACTACTGCGAGGTAGGTGGCTATGGCGAGGAAGAAGCGAAGCATGAGGGACGCCACTGAACAACTACTACATGAATTCGCAGAAGAAGCGGGATTGCCCGGGCTGCTGGATGTTCCCGACAGCGGCGGCGTGGTAAACATACCGATTGAGGACATTAAGCCCAACCCACACCAGCCTCGTCAGAGCTGGGACGGGGCACGAATCAGAGAGCTGGCGGCATCCATAGCCGAGCAGGGGGTGTTGCAGCCGATTCTGGTGCGGCCGTACAGAGGGAAATACCAGATCGTGGCCGGCGAGCGGAGGTGGCGAGCTGCTCGGGAGGCCGGGCTGACGCACATCCCGGCTCTGGTGCGCGAGTGGAACGAACGCGGCGCGCTGCTCGCGTCTTTGATCGAGAACATCCAGCGCGAGGACCTGAACCAGGTTGACCGCGGGCAAGCATTTCGGCAACTGAAAGAAGTATTGGGCGACGTCTCATGGGAAGATGTCGGGAAGAAAGTCGGCCTTACCAAGAGGCGGATTCTGCAACTGATCAGCCTCTCGGAGCTTCCCGAGCGAATGCAGGAAGCCATCAAGGCCGGCGAGATTACCGAGAAGCACGGGCGGGCACTTAATCTGCTGTCGGATGAGCCTGATTGGCAAAAGGACCTTTTTGAGCATATGCGAGAAGCCGAGCTTACCGGCGAGCAGGCTCTTTACGCGGCGCGCCTGTTGGGAGACGGCTATTGCGAAAACGCAAAGGAAGCCGTAGAGCAAGCGAAGGAGAAGGTAAGCCGCCCTGCGTTCGGTCGCCGGGCCATCCCGCCTATCAGCACGGCGCGACGTATCGAGGAGGGGTTGGAAAAGCTGGATCGGATGACTGCGAGCCACTATCTTGACGAAAAAGAGCGCCAGACTATTACAAGGTACATGGAGAAGTTCCGCAGGCTGGCGGATAAGATCGCCGCGCGCATGCGGGACGAGGAAGAACGAGAACGCCGCCGGCTGGAGGCTGCGGAAAGGGCTGCTCGAACATCTTAGGTCCGAGGGCCCGGTTGTCGTACTGAGAGCGAACAATCCACACGAGATGAGCGTCCTCTGAAGCAAAGCCATCGAAACGGAGGCAGCCCTGTGAAGCAATTACTTTGGCGCGGGCTTGCGCTTTTAGCTGGATTTGCCGCCCTGTCGCTGGGCGGCTGCTCCGGTTCTGATGGAGGGCGTATCCCTCCTATTCCGCCGGGCCACCGGGTCTGGACGATACTCGTGTACTTCGACGCCGACAACAACCTCGAGCCTGCGCTCATCAAGGATTTCAACGAGCTTGAGACAGTGGGGACCACCGAGCACGTCACGATTGTCGCTCAGATGGACCGGACCAGCGGCTATGACACATCAAACAATGACTGGACGGGCACTCGCCGCTATTTGGTCACCAAAGATCCCGACGGCCTCAACAAAACCATCGTCTCCGAACTCCTGGAGGACCTGGGCGAAAAGAACATGGGCGACGGACAGACTCTGCAGGAGTTCATTGATTGGGGGATGGAGAACTACCCGGCAGACCACTACTTCCTAATCCTGTCCAACCACGGTGCCGGCTGGTTGCCGCGTGCCCCGGCGCTTGCCCCGGGCCGAGGGGTTTGCTTCGACGACACCAACGGCAACGACTTCCTCAGCAACCGCGAACTGAAGGACGTCCTGAGCCACATGATGCAGCAGCGAGGGGGCAAGAAG
>JALGUK010000514.1 GCA_029820875.1 Candidatus Zipacnadia bacterium | reverse complement strand
AATCCTGGTCCTTTTGGACCCTTCCATTGACCCTACCGGCTTCGGCTACAGCCTTGCGCAGTCGAAGACGGCCATTGCCCTCGGCGCCCTTACCGGCCAGGGCTTCTGCTCCGGTACAATGAGCCGCCTCAATTTCGTGCCCGAGGCACGGACCGATTTCATCTTTACCGTGGTAGCCGAGGAGTTCGGTTTCATCGGGGCGATTGTGCTGCTGGGGCTGTATGCTGTGCTGATCGCCAGAGGTGTGGCGATTATGATGAATGCCAAGGATACAATGGGAGTCCTGCTGGCGGCCGGTGTTGTGGTAATGCACGTGTTCGTCAATATCGGAATGACCACGGGAATCATGCCGGTGGTGGGGCTACCGCTGCCATTCTTCAGTTACGGCGGCAGCAACATGCTGCTCAATATGATGGCCATCGGGCTTCTGGAAAACGTTCACATGAGACGACGGAAGATTACTTTTTAGGGATTTCTATGTCTGCACGCCCAAAGCACAAAATGAAGGGGCGCACCAGCCGCGATTATCGTAATCTCATCGCCTGGCAGGGCATCAGCGTCTGTGTGCCTGACAATTGGCATATCGGCGCTATCAGCGGGGATGAAGAAGAGGGCTATCTCCGGATTCAGGACGACGACATGGTGCGCCTGGAGACCAAATGGGAACAGGCCAAAAACTTTGTGGACATCGAGGCGGTCGTTGAGAAGTATCTCAACGACTTGAAGCGGCGTTCCAAGCGGGTGCGCCCCGCCATTAAGACGCGCCATGGCTCTCGCACGACCGGTCCGGACGAATTGGGGCGTAAGTCGCTGGTCAGATTCGCGTGGTCCGGTGATCGCCAGGGTCAGGGGATGGCGTGGCTGTGTGGTGAATGCAACCGTGTTGTGATTGTGCAGGTAATAGCGCCGCTTGATGAGGATATTCGCACCCTCAGTCGCCGGGTATTCAGCTCATTCCGGGATCATCCTGACGGGAACTGGCGCACGTGGGCCACCTATGGCTTCGTTGCAGAGGCTCCGAAAGACTTTAAACTTGCAGACCAAAAGCTGATGACCGGTCTGATTCAGTTCTCCTTCGAGCGGGATACCGAAAAACTGACAGTTTCCCGATACGCTCTTGCCGATGTGCTCCTTAAAAACCGGTCGCTCTTTGACTGGTCCCGCGAGGAATTCGGCAAGCGCTTGCGCAACTGTGCCTGCGAGACGGACACCGGAACACTGCACGGCCATGAGGCCATACTCGTTTACGGCAGCAAGTCCAAGCTGGGGCCTCGGGTGCAGCGTTTCGTCTGGCACTGCCTCCGCCGCAAGTACGGTGACCGCATGGAATGCATAATCTGGCATTGTGAGGAAAGCAACAAGATATTTGCAGTCGAATCCACCGTGGATGTGGCGACCTGCGGCCTTGCGCATGAGGTCGCCCAGCGTATCCGTTGCCATTAGGAGGTATGGGAAAGGTGTGTCGGCGGACCTGGGCCAGTAGGAATCCGATACTGCTGGGGCTGCTCCTTGCCGCTGGACTTTGCCCATTCCGGCCCGCCTCGGCAGCCATCGGACACACGGCCGTCCAGAACATGCTGGCCGATGCCGAGGAGAAGGCCCAGGCCGGACAGTTCTCCGATGCAGTAACTGTCCTACAGCGGGTGTTGCAGATCGAACCGGAGAATTCGGAGGCGTGGGAGTGGCTGGGGTTTTGCAGACTGGCTATGGGCGACCGCGACGGCGCCATTGAGGCGTATGCAGCTCATCTGAAGCTTGCTCCCGAGAGCGAGCAGGGATGGGCTGCAATGAACCGTCTATTCTTCGACTTCGAGAACCGCCCCTTCCCTCCCTCGCTGAATCCGGACATTGTTCCTGTGATACCGGTCACAATGGAATTGGGTAGAATACTCACACCGGGCGCAGATGGCACCGACTCTCAGGAACGCCAATTCGCTTACACGGCATCGGTCGTTTTCCCCGAGCCTATGGCCTACCCTGAGAATATGCGCATTCCCTCCTCTGCGTCCCAGACCGGCGTCAATCCTACCACAATCACCGACCCCAAGCGGCGGGGGCTTTACAACCGAGTCAGCTACGGTTACATCCTGGACCCCGATACCGGGCGTCTCGAGCTTAAACTCGCATTGCATTACCCTTCAGAGACATTGACGGGACCAGGTATAGATGGCAGCCGAATCGCCGACGCCGCTGTGGACAACCTTCTGCGCCTGTGGTGGCTGGGGAGGGACATACTGGGGCGTGTTCCAAGTCCTGACGACGGGCCGCTTAATGTGTGGCTTACCTCCAGCGGCGAGGCCGGCGGAGAGCAGTGGCGTAATAATCTATACTTATACGAGTTCGGTCGAAAGCGTAAGCCCGCCGAGTGGCTGCGCGAAATCGCCCATGAGTGGGGACACCTGCTGCTGCCCGGCATTGACGGTTTCACGAACCCTGAAGCGTGGGCCAACGGAGTAATGGGCGAGACTCTGTTTCTCAAATGGCTTGCTCAGTCCGCTGAGCGCGAAGGCCCGGAGGCCGTTGATGCTTTGTGGCCGGGCAAAGTGGAC
>JALGUK010000513.1 GCA_029820875.1 Candidatus Zipacnadia bacterium | reverse complement strand
TCTCCTTCTTGCTCTTGGTGGGCTTTGTCTTGGCTTCTCTTTGTGCCCTGTCACGTGATCCCACTTGACGTCCCTCCTCGCCCTGATGCTCACGGCGAATTCAGGCGGTCGGCGCCGCACAGGAAGTTTGCTAATTGCTCCATTCCCTGCGGCTGTGCACCCACGAAGGTAAATACGCCCTCAGGATGCACCCTCATCACTCTGGATGGTGTCGCTAGAATTGGCTGCCCTTCCCCTCCTCGCTCTCTACCCACACCACCCCGCCATGCGCTTCAACGGCATTCTTTACAATCCGAGTTCCCAGTCCGGTTCCACCCGGCTTAGTGCTGACCGCCTGGTCCGTGAATAGTTTTGCACGCACGCTCTCGGGTATTCCCTTGCCGGTGTCGGCCACTTCGATGAGCACGTAGCCGCCGTCGGGGAATTCGCCGTCAGTCACCGCGCCGGCGTCTCCGGGATAGCGTTGTTGACGAGGTTGTAAATGGCGTTATACATCTGCTTTTGATCAATCATGGTCGGCGGGACATCACCGAGCCCATCTGTACGCAGCGCGATACCGGCCTTCTCGGCCACCAACGAAAGGGGCTGCGCAACCTTCTTGACTATCTCGTTGACATTGACAAGTTCAAAATGCGGCTCCGCGACTATTCCCTTGACGCAATCAGCGATCTCCCGCACCCGGTCCTGTACGGCCAGGGAGCCGTCAAGGCACATCTCGACGGCATCGGGCATGAACTCCCTCAGAGGCGCACAGGCCTCTTGAATCTTCTTGAGTGCGCCTGTAGCATCATCGGCCGCATGCTCTTGCATAACCTTATCCATGTCACTGCACATGCGCTCGAACATGTAGTCCAGCGTCTGGACGCAGGTCTGCACGGGGGTGATCATGTTCTTGATGTCGTGGCTGATGTCCCCCATCATCTTGACTACGACCGCCAACTTCGCATCCTCATACAGCCGTTGGCTCTCAATGGCCACGGCGGCCTGCGCGCCCATAATGCTCAGCAGTTCCAGGTCCTGGTCGTCGAAGTTTCCCTCGTTTTTGTTCAGGATTTGCATGACCCCGATGGGCTCGCCCTCAATGCTTTTGAGCGGCACTGTGACCATATTACGCGTAACGTACTGGGTTTGCTGGTCAACGGTCGTCAGGTGACGCTCGTCCTCCGTGACATCGCGCGTAATCATCGGGATGCCGGTCTGGAAGACCTCACCTGCGATACCCTGATCCGCCTTAAACCTCATCCCTGTCAATACATCGGCCTTGTCGCCGACAACATAACGGAAGACCAATTCATCCGTCTCCGGCTCGTACAGATACAGCGAGCCGGCATTGGCACCGACAACCTCCAGAGAAACCTCCACTGTCTCCCTGAGCATCTCGTCTAAATCCACGATCGAAGAAAGTGCGCTACTTATCCGATGGACGGCGTCCAGCTCCCGCCTCAACTGCGCGACCTGCTTCCGAAGCCGTGCAATTTCAGCCTTCATCTCTGCCTCAGTCATCGTGTCGGCACCTCAGAATGCATTAGCCAACGGTTTACTCATCGGCCACCGACTATAAGGCTTAATCCGTCATAGGCGACGGCGATTCCGGTATTTTCAAATCGTTTTTCAAGTTCGTGATGCAGAAGGCCTCCGTTGTGTGAAAAGTGCGTCGCAAAAAACCGGACATCGGCTGTCAGGGCGCCGAGCTTTTCGAGATAGTTCTTGGCCTCGATTACCGATTCCACGCTCAGGTGACCCGAACGACACAATACCCCGCCGCCGGTACAGTCCATCACGACCAGCGAGAGCCGCTGCTTAGCCAGGAACTCCCACACCTCGTCCGCATACCAGCCGGTGTCATTTGCCTGCAGGATGGTCCCGCCAGGTGTATCGAGGACGAAGTTGAACGCCTCCTCATCACCCGCGTGATCGGCGGGGACGGGCGTGGCCGTTACGCCGTCTCCAAGCTGTACCGGCTCAAACCGCTTCAGGAGATGTAACTGGACCTTGCACTCATCAAGGCGTGGAACATCCCGTGCGGCGTCCAGAACACGCTGATTGCCGTACACATGCAATATATTTCCCTCAGGCACCTTACAGAAGCCGTGCCGTCGGAAAAGGAGCTCCTGAGGGTACCAATGGTCCTGATGGGAATGTGTGACAAGCAAGTGTTCAAGCTCTGCGTAACAAAGCCCGTACTCTATCATCTGGGCGTAGGAATCAGGTCCGAAGTCAATCCTGATCTTGTCGCCCAACTGGTAGGCGGCTCGACGGCGGATGTTCTTGCCACCCAACTCGCGCGCCCGCCTGCAGGCATCACAGACACAAAACAG
>JALGUK010000512.1 GCA_029820875.1 Candidatus Zipacnadia bacterium | reverse complement strand
GGGCTGATTATCGAGGCGGTCTGGGTGCCGAGGTCCTCACCGAACTCCATCACGTCCACCCCGAGTTCGAGCCATTTGTTCACCAGCGCGCGGTTGTGTTGCTGCACCATTTCGATGAGTTGAGAAAGCTGGGGCGGTTCATCGACGAGGTCGGTCATGAGGTTGTCAAATCCGCGCAGGTAGGTGAGGCGCATGAAGAGGAAGCCGTGGGCCACGCCGCCCCTGGTCAGTTCGCCTCGTTTTTTTGCATCCTGGACATTGCGAGCTATACTCTCCCAGTCCACCGGGCCGCGATCTCCCGTTTTCAAGGGATCGGGCGGGCGCCACGACGTTAGCTTGCTCCAGTCTTCCAGGGGATGCCGCTGGACGATACCCTCTATGCCGTCTATTTCGCTGCGCCAGACACACCCCCACGCATCCTCGAAATATTCCCCGGCGCGGTTGGCCGGCCCCGGGTCCCAGTTGTCGTAGTCGCGCTTGCCCTTCTCAAAACCCGGAAACAAAGTCGGATGGCGGACGAGCACATCTTCAAGGTCTTCGCGAAGTTGGTTCCACGAAGCGCCGGAGATGTGAACGGTGCAGGGTATCCATTGTGGGCCGGTCATCGTTGCGTTTCGGAGGTAGTTTTCGCGCTCTGATAAAGGCATGGACATCTCCTCAGGGCAAAGCTGATTTTACGCCGACTTGATGTCCACTATCGGCGAGCCCATCGCGCCCGATAAGTTTCACCCGTGTCATGCCGATGGGGTTGGGGCGCATGGGGCTGTGCAGGGAGAAGACCCCTTGCTTGGGCCTGGACCTGTCGCCCCTTGGGTGGACGCGAAGGACCTCTCGGTCCTTCTCGGACAGACGGTGCATCCAGTACAGAATCCAGTACTCGTTGCCCGGCTCGACGCCGTCGAGGGCCTCGGTATATTCATTGCCTATTTCTATGCGAGCTTCCGGGCCGGCTTTTTTGACGATGCCGACAGGCCTTATGTGCACTGCATATGCCTCCATCTTGAGTCCACATGACAGGGAAGACCCTCCAGGGAAGCGCTCCTTCAGTGAACAGCCACCAGCCGCGCGCTGAAGGCGTCCATGGGGACCTGAAGAGTTTCATCCGTTACCTGGAGCGCCTCGCCTGTTATCGCGTCCACGGCGTGCACATCCGGGCCGATTTCGAGCGCTCCGATGTCGATATGAACTTGGGCCAGACCGGACCTGCGCTGCAAATTCGAGATAACAAGCAGCGCGCGGCCCTCGCGTCGGTACAGACTTACGAGCAGGCCTTGGGCCTGCGGCCTCGCCGGATTGTCGGCCCGCCAGTATGGAATCCACTGCGCCTCATCCACACCAAAATCATCGAACGCCTTCCATATTTGTGCGACTTCCTCGAGCTGGCGCCCGAAGCTCGGATGGACGAGCACATCGTGCGGCAGCGTGAACGCCAGCGCCTCGGCCGTCGTGTACGGATGCGGCGGGTACACCAGAAACTCCGCCGGCACGCCCCACTGGTGACCCATGAACTCCGCGCGGAAGGCGTTTAATGGGATGACGTTCAGCGGGTCGTCCGCCTCCGGGAGGCTGCCGAGCTGCTCGCCGTCCCAGTAGCTGGTCGCGTAAGCGAGTGTAGGCATGACCATGCACGTGGACTGGTGGACGTTTACGAAGCCGTCCGGCTTTCGCCGTTTGACTATCATGTACAGCCGCCGCATATGCTCCCGCACGGCAAGTACGGGGTAGGTGGGACGGATGGAGCCGTCCGGGGCCGTGTAGCCGCAGCCGTGACGGACGTTCGCGCAGCCCCACGGCTCTGAGGTGCCGTCCAGGTAGATTCCGTCAATGTCATACTCGTCCATCATGTGTGCGATGCCCTTCGCCATGAAGTCGGTCCAGTGGCTGCGGTAGCAGACGATGTAGGCGGTCTGCTTCGGTTGGCGCTTGTACCCGCCCGAACGCGGGAAGACCAGGCACTCTTCGTGATACCGGTCCCATTCCGGGGCAATGTCGGACATCTCGTAGCCGAAGTAAAGCAGCAGTTTGATTCCCCGCTCGTGGCAGGCGTGGACCAGGGACTTGAGTTCTTCCTTGTGAGTCGTCTCCACGTAGTCTTGGATATCGGTCCAGCTCTCGTGGTAGATGAGCGTTCCGACGCCCAGCTCCTTGGCCCGCTCCAACGCTGTTACGGCCTCTCGCCGGTCGAAGAGCTGAAGAGCCTGCCCGAACTTGCCCTCGACGAAGCGGGTGCCGGGGCTGGGAAGGCCTCCTCCGGCCCGAGTCCGGCGTTTCCCGTCCGCGGCGAATTCCTCGTCCAGGTGGTCGAGCAATAGAGTCTCTTGCTCCCTCGCCGGCGGCCTGTCCAGGGTAAACTGCGTGCGCGGGGCGCTTGAGATGCGCAGTTCATCCACTATGAATTCGCACGGTCCACCGCCGAACAATATCTCACCGCCTGTGATGTCGGCATCCCGCCCGAAGAGGCCATTGAATTCGCGGTGTGCCTTCAACTGCCCGTCCACGTAAATGCGAATCTCGCTGCCCCAGGTCAATGCCACGTGGTGCGTCTCGCCCTTTTCCCAGTCGGAGTGGCTGCCAAGGACGATGGGGA
>JALGUK010000511.1 GCA_029820875.1 Candidatus Zipacnadia bacterium | reverse complement strand
ACTTGAGCCTGGTAACGCTCGCCGTTGACCTCAACATTTGGAAGGGGCGTCGCCAGATGAGATGAAGCCGCGGCAACCAGCACGCATAAGCAGATGGCAGACATAGCGGGCACGACCTCCTTGGCCCAGATTGCCCAACTCAACCCGCCACGGCACAAATCGCCGTGCAAAGCGGTGGTTCCACAGCACGGTTTGACCTCACCTGAAGGGAAACATTCTTGCAACATCAAACGCCGAACGAAATCCCACATAAAAGCGCGCTGCACGCGTACCTGCAGATGGAGCAAGTCAACGTGCCGGCGATGGAAGCTCTCCTCCGGGCACTTACACCAAGCCGCTAACTCAGCCTGCGGCCATCAGGCCGATGCGGTTGACCGGTATGGGTTGGAAGCCGAGTCGAAGGGCCGGTGAGTCATGTTGCAGGCGAAAGTCCCCGTCAGCAGGCCCCACGAACATCGGGTCGGCGACGACCGAATGGGCATCGTAACCTAGTTCCCTCCACCAGGCCCAAGACTGCGCTGCAGCCACGTCAGGGAGGTCAATCACCAAGGGGCCGCCACGGGTATTGAAGTAAATGTTATAGTCGGACTGGGCGATAATGGCCTTACTTGGCTTCTTCCCGATATGGATGAGCAAGGCATCCGGGTCACTGTAGTACACGATGTTCCTGATGAACCGATTGCCCTCCCCGGGGCCGTAGCTGCCGCCTGTACTCATTGATGCATAGTACAATTGGCTTTTGCTGCTTTCCGCGAGGATATTGTTCTCGACTACAACGTTCTTACCCGCGCCGAGAATCATGACACCGCCGAGGACGTTGCCCTCTACAATGTTGCCATAGATGGTTACGTCCATCGGCGAGTTGTCCAAGTAGATGCCCCAGGAGTAGTAGGGTGCCCATACACCCGACAACATCGCACACGAGGTTGTGCCGGAACACGTTGCCGCGGGAGAATCTCTCATCTTCCTCCAGTACAAACCAGCGGTTCGTCTCAATACCGGCGGTGTCGGCCGTCTCCAGGGACAGATGGCGCAGCTCATTATACTCGATTACGTTTCCTCCAAGCCCGATCTGCAGCGAGATGCCGTAACGGGGGACGTCGTGGATGAAATTATGCGAGATGACGTTATCCACGGCATTGATATTGAAAAAGAAGACGCCGCCGGCGTGTTTCTCCAGTACTCCGCAATGGTGAATGTGGTTCCGGGAAACGATGTTGTCGGCGGCTACAGCCTTCTCAGCGGCCATTTGCCGAAGAATATCAGTGTTCTTGTACCAGGTATGCGTGTTGCCTCCGCCGCTGCCGTGAAAGCAGATGCCGTGGGCACCGGCGTAGGCAATCTCATTGTTCACAATCCGATTGCGGGCAGTATGGTTCTCCAGGCGGATTGCATCCCCGCCCACCTGGTCAAAGACGTTGCCCGCGATGCGACAATCCTCAGCATTCTCCAGGTATAGCGCAAACCCGTCGGATTGAACCGCATAGCCACGAACCAACGACAGCGAAAGGGTCTGGGTGAACGTCAGACCCTCGATCCCGATATAGGCAATCGGCGCCTCAGGGGTTCCCCGTAACTCAATCAGACGGTCGTTTTCCGGTGCCACCACCACGCCGTCATCGAGCGTCCCGTCCGGCGGCCAGAAGTAGAGCGTTCCGGTCTCACTGTCAAGGCACCACTCCCCGGGTTGATCAAGCTCCTCGAGGATGTTTTCCACGTAGAACCGGTTGCCCACCATCAGCGGATCCCACGGAGAACGCGCCAAGTGGATAAGATGGTTGCGCTGGTCAACTTGCCGGATAGGCACAATGTCATTGACCCAGCACAGCCACGGGAAAATGAAAAGTTCCCCTTGCTCCGGCTTGGCCCACTTTCGGGTGAAGACATCGGGATCGTATCCGAAAGCGGTCGGACGCTCGGCGTCCTCGGGAACCAATGACTCGACAAACGCCCAGCCGCCGTAGAGCGGATTGTCGGGGTCAAGGTTCGGGTAGCGCGCACGCACTTGCCGGCGGGCATTGAAGAACAATTGCCGGAACTTCCACTTCCCGCCCTTTGCCTCCGGCAATTGAGCGCGCATGATTTTCCCGCGATACGGCTGCCAGCCGGTTATCACCTTCCCACCCGAGAGCACCGGCCGCTCACCCGGCGCGGCCTTGTATGTGATGGGGCACTCGCGGGTCCCGGAGTCCTGCGAGGAAAGGCGAAACGGCTCACTGAGGTAATAAGTGCCCTCATGCAGCAGCACATCAACCGGCTGCCGCAGGCCGCCTTGAGCCTTCAGCTCGCGGACGGCGTCCCGCGCGCGCTCAAGCGTGGCGAAGGGGCCGTCTGTGCGCGCAGCATTAGGGGCGGGTAAGCGCCCGGACCAGGTGTCACTCCCGCCGGGCGCTACATGGAACCGAATCGAATCCGCTCCCGCTGGACCGAGCACCCAAAGCATCACCGTTGAGACTGCCACCATCAACATTACCCACATTGCCGGTAAATCCCCCTTGTACGAGTGCGCAAACGCGGAAACATCAATGTTGATGACAATGCCAGCACATCAGGACACAAACCACCTGATGGCGCACCGGGTCTGTGTCCGGATGAAATCGCGTGTGTACGGGTCTATGATAAGTTGATGGACCACGCCGTCGGTGCGAGGCAGAATCCAGCCGAAGTTCCAGTTGCCGCTGCGGTATGTCAGAGGAAAGTCCGGTGCGACCCGAACCACTGGGAGCGACTCACCGCCCAGGAACCCTTGGTCCTGATGGTTGTAAATCGGTCCCATCTCGACAAAGACCTCATGTGAAAT
>JALGUK010000032.1 GCA_029820875.1 Candidatus Zipacnadia bacterium | reverse complement strand
GTCACCGCCCTCACCGGTGAGAGCAACGGTCACTTTCTGACGGGCGAAGCGCGAGATGAGGAACGTCGGGAGGGCCGCGGCGTCGGCGATTGGTTCATCCATGTGCCATACAAGGGTGGGTAGGAGTTGAGCCGCCTGGGGACGCACCGTAATCTCATGGTGATTGGTGCCGATGTGGTCGGCGACCGTGCGCGCGGTATGCAGGCTCAAAGCCGACGGTGAATGTCTGCACCGGCTGCCCTTCGGCCTCGGCCATCAAAGCGACCACGACGCTCGAGTCAATCCCCCCGCTAAGGAGTGCACCGAGCGGAACGTCGCTTATCAGGCGCGATGAGACGGCATCGGCGACACGCTCCTGGAACTCGGCGAATACATCATCTTCGCTGATTGTGGAGCTTGATGCCCTCATCTGGACGTGCCAGTAGCGTTCGAAGGTGATGTTGTTCCCTTTGACAGTCATCGTGTGTCCGGCGGGCAGTTTCTTGATGCCGGCGAAGAGAGTCTCAGGAGCGGGGACATACTGCAAAACAAGATAATCGGGGAGAGCCTCGCGGTTCATCTCGCGGCTGACGAACGGGCACAGCAACAGGGCTTTGACCTCGGACGCGAATGCGAATCGGCCGCCGTTTGAGGCGTAATACAGGGGCTTGATGCCCACGCGGTCGCGTGCAATGAACAGGGTGCTGCTCTTGCTGTCCCATATGGCGAAGGTGAACATTCCGCGCAGCCGCCGGACGCATTCTGTGCCCATCTCCTCGTAAAGGTGCACCACGACCTCGGTGTCGCTGGCAGTGCGAAAGGTATGTCCCTTGTCTTTAAGCTCCTCGCGAAGTTGTCGGTAGTTGAAGATTTCGCCGTTGAGGATAATCCAAAACGTTTGGTCCTCGTTGGCGATGGGTTGATGGCCGGTGTGAAGGTCAATGACGCTGAGGCGGCGCATTCCCAGGGCTATACCGTGGTCCGTGAAGACGCCGTGGTCATCGGGGCCGCGATGGACCATAATCTCGCACATGCGCTCAATCAACTGCTGGTCGTCGAAGCCGACAAAGCCGCATATCCCGCACATTATCAGGCAGCTCCTCCGGGCTCCGATTGTCTCCGTGCGGAACAAGCCCTGGCGATTCCGCGCACTGTGCCGCTTATGCAGGCGCGCAGCCTCGCCCAGGCAAGCCCCGCGCCGTCCCTGGGCGCCCGAATGACGAACTTGGCCAGGCCGTAGCAGTCCCCCTGGCCGACTATGAGAGTGTAGGCGAGGAAACTCAGGCGTCGCCACAGCGGGAGGTGCTTCCACACACAGTAAGCGAGGTTGTGGGCGCTTCCGAAGATGGCGTCAAGGGTCTCGCGTTCCGGGACGTTTTCGCGGGGGGCGGGGTAGTGCTCGACCACAAGACCAGGGTCATATATCACCTCTGCGCCTGCCTTACGGATTCGGAGGCACATGTCCAGCTCTGTGCCGTCCACGCCGATGAGGTTAGGGTCAAGGCTCGGTGCAAGGATGCGGCGGAAGCTCATGTTGCATCCCTTTATGTGATCAACGACCCGCGGGCCGCCCGGGATTATCTTGTTATGGTTGCCTATCATACGGCCGAACCAGGTCAAACGGCCGACGACCTGTGCCGGCTCGTCCCGCGGGGGGTCATACATTAACCGGTCTCGTCCGCCTATGGCACCCACGGAATCCCGCTCGAAATGTTCCTCAATGCGCGCAAGCCAGGTCGGTGGGAGGACGACGTCGTCATCGGTGAAGCAGACTATATCGCCGGTGGCGACTGCCAGGCCTGCGTTTTGGGCGTTGGTAAGGCCCGGCTCGTTGACTGTGGCGTGCAGGCAGGTAATACCCGTGCCGGAAGCTTCCTCGAACAAGCGCGACGCCACGGCCTTCGTTTCGTAGTCGTCGGCGCGGGTGATGACGATCAATTCATCAGGCGGCCGCGTTTGGTCAAGAGCACTTTGAAGGCACCGTTTCAGGGTTTCAGGGCGGCGATATGTGGGGATGAGTAGGGAGAATCTCATGCAGCTTGGCATGCTCCTTCTGAAACGATCAGCGGAGGTGGGAACCAGGTTTCTTCCATTTTCGGCTTGCTCTCGAGTTCAGCGGTGCCCGTACCATTGCTACAAGGCTTCCAGGAGGGCATCCACATCGACATATTCTTCTACAAGCTCGCTTGCGATTCTTATCTTGTCCTCGTCGGTTGGAAGTAGCTTGATTGTGAGATCGTGAACTTTCGATGCAGCCTCATAGGTGTTATCGTCTACAGCGATAACCGGCAGCTTTGCCCTTTCGAGAAGCTCCATGGTAATCCGGTGGGGCATAAGCCCCCCTGTCAAGACGATTCCGGCAAGTTGAAACAGTTTGATTTCGTCGGTATTCTTGCCTGGGGCCGGTCCCAGCATGTGGGAACTCAGGCCGGTGAAGATGAGATCCTCGCGGTCGCCTGGAGTGATAATCAGGGAGCCATCCCGAAAGTATCGAAGCGCATGGCGAGGCTCCATCGCTCCAACAATGATGTGCCGCACGCGATTATCCAGACAGTCCTCCCCTGTCAGCACAGTGCCCCCGATCTCGTCGTGAACTTGCTTCATCGTGGGTTCGGTAAGACTCTTGCGATAGGGGATAGTGCCCAGAAGGCGGATGCCCTTGCGAGCGAAGGCCTTGTGGAGCAGCTCGCTGATACGCTCATACTTGTTGCGGAGAATCTTGTTGACGATTACGCCCACCAATTCCACGTCGGCGGTGTCGAAGAGGGCTTTATTGAGGACGACCTCGTCCACCGGCCTTCCGAGGCCGCCTTGAGTGATAAGGATGGCCTTGGAGCCTAGGAGATTGGCGACAGTCGCGTTACACAGGTCGAAGATGGAGCCCACGCCTG
The DNA here is from genome assembly GCA_029820875.1 of Candidatus Zipacnadia bacterium. Next base: position 7,565 of record JALGUK010000032.1, on the reverse strand, counting down.
CGTGGCCGGTTCCTTCGATTACCACAAAATCCTTGCCTTCTGCGACGCGCTGAAATGCCTGCTGAATTCGATGGGTCAGAGTTGCTTGGTCGCCCATCAATATGTAGTTTGCCGTGAAGCCGCGCTCGATGGCTATCGGGCTCATATCGCTGAGGTTGCAATCTACTTCGCACACCCGCTCAATGAGTACGGAATCCTCATCAACCTTGTAGCCGCCTTGTTCAACATAGCGCTGTCCGACGGGCTTGATGAAGCCGATCTTCGCGTTCAGCCTCTTTTTGAAGGCGCTTATCAGCCCCAGGGAAACGGTTGTTTTGCCGTCATCCTGGCCGGTGGCTGCGATAAATATCCTCTTCGGACTCATATACTCACCATCCGCTCAGCTATACGTCGAGCTTTCCCTCGCGAAACGCTGAGACGTAGTTAAGCCCCCATTCGTCAATGCAAAGAAGCGTCTCGGCGGCACGCACAACAGCCATAAGCTTGGCGTCGCACGGATCGAGAATAGCCGCGTCCATCCCGGCATGCATCGCCAGGCTCAGGAACGTCCTGTTTAAGAGCTTGCGGTTGGGCATGCCGTAGGAGATATTGCTGAGGCCGCAGGTTACATGCACTCCGGGCAGCTCCTGCAATATCCTCTCAATGGCTTCCAGCAGAATATTGCCGTTGTTGGGGTCGGTGCCGATCGGCTGGACCACGGGGTCCACGTAAAGGTCCGAAAGTTCAATGCCGGCGCTTGTGACCTCATCCGCGAGCTTCTTGGCGACCTCGACGCGCCGGTCCGCGTCTGGAGGCATCCCCCTGTCATCCAGCGTCAAGCCGATGACCGAGCAATCCCGCATTTTCAGGAGCGGCAGGCATGCCTCAAGCCGCGCTGTCTCAGCCGTAATCGAATTGAGCATGGGCTTTCTCTCGGCGTGCTCAAGCCCTATCTTGAGCGCCTCCGGCCGCGGACTGTCGAGCGAAACAGGGAGGTCAACGGCGGCTTGGATTGTATCCACGAGCCATGCCATCGCTTCGACTTCCTCGGACAGCAGCGTCCCGGCGTTGGCATCAATCATATCGGCCCCTGCTTCCGCCTGCTTTTTCGCCTCCCCTTGAATGAATTCGGTATCGCGTCGCCGGACCGCCTCTTCGACGCCCTTGCGGCTTGTGTTGATGCGTTCTCCGATGATAAACAAGTGTGTTCCTCCCGGTTATGTCGGTGTCTCACGCTGCGCGTACCGAAGGCCGCGGACGAGGGCACATAAAATGCTGTTAATCGGTGCATTGCGCCCCGCCATATCGGCCTGACGAACGACCGCAGCGTTGAGACTCCCGATTTCAGTTTCGCGACCGGCAAGGATATCCTGCAGCATAGACGAATAGTTCCCCGCGGTGCGCTCACATACCGTGACGACCTCCTGCGTGGGGTCCTCGTAAAGTAGCTTCGCTCCCCGCAGTCGCGCGACCTCCGCCGTCTCCCGGGCCACTGCTGTGAGCACTTCGCGCAATTCCGGGAATTCGAGGAGCTGTCCGTTCCTCAGGCGGGTCAGCGCTGTCAAAGGATTGATGGAGGCGTTGACAACCACCTTGCTCCAGATGACAGACGCCGCGTCAGCGAGTACCGTCACTTCCAGTCCCACGCTGCGGAGAAGCTCGGCTACTGCCTCCACGCGCTCGGTGTTACCCGCTGCCGGTGCGAGCAGCGTCGGCCCAACTCCCGCGTGTCGCACTCGGCCTGTGCCAAGCAGCGTGGCACCGTGGCTGGTCGCGCCGGCGACCACGTGGTCCGGGTCGAAAGCCCGGCTGAGAATCTCGACGTTGCCAAGGCCGTTCTGGAGAGTGACGATTGTGGTCTGTGCATCGGCAAGCGCAGAGGCGGCTCGGGCAGCTGCTTCAGTATCGTAGGCCTTGACCGCGAATAGGATGACCCCGACTGTTCCGATTGTGGACGGCTCAGCCGTAGCTTTTATCGGTACTGTGCGGCTCTTGCCTGTTTCTTCGATTGTGACGCCGTTTCGGCTCAGAGCGAGGGCGCGGTCAGGGCGGTGGTCAACCAGCCACACCTCATGCCCGGCTTCAGCCAGCAATGCGCCGAACAGGCATCCCATCGCACCCGGCCCGACAATCGCGATGGACTGTCGTAACAGCGCGTGGGCCTGCTGAGCGCTCACTCCTGCTCCCATCGTTTCAGCTCCGCCACCTTGCCCAGCGTGCTCCCGCGATCGATTTCGGCCATCTCGCGCTCTTCGCGCTCGACAACTTCAAGCGCGCGGTTGGCCACCTCGACAACGCGTTCCTGCGGAATGACGACCACGCCGTCGTCATCGCCGACAATCCAGTCCCCCGGCCGCACGGGAACCCCCGCGAGCTTAATCGGGTCGCCGATTCGGCCGAGACCCTTCGGCTCGCCGGCGGTCGGGGTGATGATTTTGGCGAAAGCCGGGAAGCGGAGGGCGCGGATGGCGGCGACATCGCGGATGGCCCCGTCTATGACCACTCCGGCCACCTGCCGCTGGAGACAGCTTCGAGTGGCTTCCTCTCCCCAGAGAGCCGGGCCGACGCCGGCGGCCTCAATGGCTATGACCTGCCCCGGCTGTGCCTCGTCTATCGCCTGAACGGACTTGGACCAGTCGCCGGGATAGCAACGCACGGTGATGGCCGGGCCGGCCATCTTCGCGCCGGGTACAATAGGTTGCAGCCCGGGCACGTCCCCGGTGCGGTGCATTGCGTCGGAAATGTTGGCGGTGGACACCTTCAGAAGCGGTTCGATGATATGTTCCAGTGAGCGCCGCTTATACAGGTCGGTTTTGATCGCCTTGCCCGTGCGCACAGCCTCGAGGATGGTCCGGGTGGCCTCAGTGGCATCGGGCGCCTTGGTTATCGCGCCTCCCACGATGATGATTGATGCTCCGGTGGCGACCGCCTCCGGGGCGGTCTCGCTGTTGATGCCTCCGGCGACGGCGACAGGCAGGTCAACGGCCGCCACGACCTCGCGGAGGCGGTCAAATGGGCTTTCTCCGCGCATCTGGACGTCAATGGGGCAGTGTACGCCGATGTAACCGACACCCAGGGCCGCGACCTGGCGGGCACGTTCTGCGGCGTCTGGGACTTCGATGGTATCGGCGAGCACCAGCGCCCCGTACCGTTTAGCGGCCTCCACAGCCTCGGCGATTGTCGAGTCGGATGCAGCCGCGAGAACTGCGACAATGTCGGCCCCGGCCTTCGCCGCGATTTCGACCTCCACCCGCCCGGCGTCCATCGTCTTCATGTCCGCGATGATGGTAGCCCGCGGGAAGCGGCGGCGCAGCTCGCGAACCGCATCAAGCCCCTCGCTCTTAATAAGCGGCGTGCCCGCCTCGAGCCAGATATCGCCGGCCTTGGTCGCCTCCAGTGCGACATTCAGCGCACGGTCGAGCGTGATGAAGTCAAGGGCTAATTGCAGCACGGGTTCCATGATGTAACCGCTCCTTGAGCGCATGCCGCCGGCGGGGAGTTCCGGTGCCGGGTCGTCAGGGCAAGCCCGCGGCGTCCAAGAGCGCCGGCACATGCTTGTCCCAGCCGAGCGACATTATGTGAACGCCGTCGCAGAGGTCCTTCATTCCCTTTATAAGGTCCGCTGCGATCTCAATGCTTGTTGCAACCCGGTCCTCTGCGTCGGCCATCTTCTGAATCAGGTGGTCCGGGACCGTGACGCCGGCCACGTTCTTGTTCATGTACTTGGCCATGCCGGCGGACTTGAGCATGACGATGCCGCCGAGAATCTTGACCGGTAGGTGTCGGACCTTGTCCATGAATTTCGCGAAGGTGTCCAGGTCGTAGACGGCTTGTGTCTGGATGAACTCCGCCCCGGCCTTGACCTTCTTTTCCAGCTTCAGGAGTTGCGGGTCCAGTGGCTCGGCACCGGGATTGACCACTGCGCCGAGGGTAAACTGGGGCGGGTCCCCTTCGAGTTCGTTGCCGGCGAGGTCGTGCCCCTCCATCAGGCCCTTGGCCGCCATAAGAAGCTGGACGGAATCCAGGTCAAAGACAGGCTTTGCCCCCGGGTGGTCGCCGAGAGTGACGTAATCACCGGTGAGGCACAGCACGTCGCGGATGCCCAGGACGTATGCCCCGAGCAAGTCAGACTGCAGGGCGAGGCGGTTGCGGTCTCTGCAGACCATTTGCAGAATAGGCGACATTCCCCGCTCGTACAGCGCGTGGCAGACGATGTTCGACCCCAGCCGCATGCAGGAGGCCTGCAGGTCGGTGACGTTGTACCCGTCCACACGACCCTTGACCAGCTCCGCTTCGTCCAGCATGTGCTCAATGTGGACTCCCTTGGGCGGCCCAAGTTCGGATGTGACGATGAACTTGCCGGAGTCGATGGCTTCGCGCATACCCATCTCAGACGGTCCTCCATTCAACACTTTATCTTTTACCGACCGGTGCACGGCGCTCCCAAAACGGACGGAACTCAGAAGTCCCTGCCGGCTATCCCATTGTAGGTGTAGTTGAAATCGCATCCGCCCGCTGGAACAGCATACGGAGAGCGAGTCCCGTACCCGAGCGAGACATTGACCGTCTTCACGTGGGTGTCAATGAACGCGACGTTGAGCTTTGTTTCCTGCCCTTGCCTCACTTCGAACCACCATTTCAACGGCGGGCTGTGAAAAGAGCCGACCTCATACAGCGTGACCTTCCCGCCTGGGAACCGCACCTCCGTGTCAGAGTGTGCTTGCAGCCGGCATGGGTTGAGGCCGTTGTTGATGTCTTCAGTATTGCAGTACAGGCAATAAGCGTAACCGTATGAGAAGGGATATGCCCGATAAGAATCGCTCGGGCACAAACCTATCTGCTCATTATGAGTGTAGGGCAACAGTACAAGCGGCACATAGGCCCAGAGCTGCCCCGGGCTGCCGCCGATGTTCATCTGCGCAGTGGAGCCGGACGGGTAAAAGCTGTCGTAGTCGTTAATGTACATCGCCAGTGCAAGGCTGAGCTGACGAATGTTGCTCTGGCACGATGTACTCCGCGCCTTCTCCCGCACCCTCGAATACACGGGAAAGATGATGGATGCAAGGATACCTATGATGGCAATGACCACCAAAAGTTCTATGAGTGTGAAGCCCCCATCACGGCGCGACAGGCCCTCCAATAGGCGGCACCTCCCCTCAATGTGCCATCTTCTGCTTGACCTTGTTCCAAACCTCCTCCCGAATCGTCTCAGCCCGAGCAAGGAGCGGTTCCAGAGAAGCCCGCTTGGCGGAGTTGTAATCTTCGTCCTCGATGTACGCGAGGTTTATTTCCACGTTGAGAGCCGCGCAGTGCAGGGCCGCTTCCGCCAGCCTGACCGCCACTCCGACGTCGGAAATGAGGTACACGTTCCCCTTGTCCACCAGGGACGAGGAAAGCTCAAGCACCTCATCGCAGAGATGGGCGACACGCATCGGCACTTCCGCCGCGCCTTTGAGGGCTTCCTGGACGGCTTTTTGCCGCTCCGCCTTCTGCTCCGGTGTCTCCCTGGGCATCTGCCGCGCCTTGTCATACTCCCCGTAGGCCTCGCTGTCGGCGTCGATGAGGCGGACAAGCTCCACGCGCATCTCCTCTGAGCGCCCAAGGAGCATCTTCACATCTTCCTCCACGTCGGCGTATTTTTTGTTGCCGATGGTGAAGTTGGCCACCATGGAATTGAGCGCGGCGCCCAGTGCGGCCGCGAGGGCGGCGGCCCCTCCGCCTCCGGGGGTGGGAGTTCTGGCGGCGAGCACATTGATGTAGTCAGCCACGGTTTTCTCGGTCAATACGGAGCACCTCCGCATCAAGGGCTGAGCGATTTCAGTGTTCAGAAGCCGCGCGGCGGGTTATCTGGACCTCCGTATGGTCCACAATCCCGCCGAGGGGCACCCAGTTCTTGCGCACGCGGACGGTCACTTCGTCCACAGGGAAGCGGGCGAGAATCTCACCGGCGATGGACTCGGCCAGCGCCTCAATCAGTCGGTATTCCCGGCGCGACTGGACCGCGCAGACAAGGTCGTAGACCGCCGAGTAGTCCACCGTTTTGTCAAGGGAGTCGGTAGTGCCCGCCGGGCGCAGGTCAAGAGCCATCTCCACGTCAATCGAGAAGCGTCCCCCGACTCGGCGCTCTTCAGCCGCTACGCCGTGGTGTCCGTAAAACTGCATGTTGTTGATGCGAATGATGTCAGGCATATGTTTCCCTGCTCCTGAAGGCCTACCAGACTTAACGTCCCCGCGCGGGCGCATCAGCTCCGAGGCGTTCGCCTCTTCTTAAGGGCGTGCAGGCTCGGAGAGCTTCCCGCGGTTGTCTATTGTCCGGTTTTCAGTCAGTATCAATGGAATCGGCACATCGTCCGGCCCGGTCGGGACGTTGTCCACGATTTGCAGCTCAAACGCCAGGGCGACGACGGCCACGTTCGGACGCTCCTTCTTAAGGAGCTTCAGGAACGAGTCGTAGAAGCCGCCGCCATAGCCCAGTCGGTGGCCGCTCTCGTCAAAAGCGACCCCGGGAGCAATCAGCAGGTCTATCTCGCAGGGAGCGACCGGCTCGCATAGCTCGGGGCGCGGCTCGGGGATACCCCACCCCCCCGGACACAGATGCTCGCCGCAGTCGCATACCTCCCGAACATCGAGTTCTCTCGTACTCGTCAGGCACCTCGGGAGTGCGACCCGCTTGCCCAGGCGCAGTGTCTGCTCTATCATCGGGAGCGTGCGGACCTCGCTGCCGAAGTTGGCAAAGAACATAACGCATCGGGCGCGCTCAAATTCCGGAAGCCCGCAAAGGCGCTCCCAGATCGCCCGGCTGCGGGCGTCCAGTTCATCGGCTGAAAGCGCGCCGCGCCGCGCCAGAATCTGCTTGCGCAGCTCGGACTTGGTCATGGAGCGCCCCTCGCTATGGCGTCGGTCATCCGAGCCACACGGACCATGGCCTCCACGTCGTGTACGCGCACGATGCTCGCGCCGTTGAGTATCGCGCAGGCCACGGTGGCGGCCGTACCCTCCACCCGTTGCTCGGGCGGGAGATTGAGCACTCCTGCGATGACGGACTTGCGCGATGTGCCGACTAGGATAGGCCGCCCCAGGGACTGAAGCTCTCGAAGCCGCCGCAAAATCTCCAAGTTGTGCTCCAGACGTTTGCCGAAGCCGATGCCCGGGTCAACGATAATCCGGTCCCACTGGATTCCCGCATCCACGGCGGCCTCGATGCGCTCGGCCAGGAAGTCATAAATCTCGGTGATTACATCCCGGTAATGCGGCTCCACCTGCATGTCCTTGGGGCGCCCAAGCATGTGCATCAGCACCACCGGCGCACCCGACTCCGCGACGAGAGGAGCCATGTCCGGGTCGCCGCGCAGAGCGGTCACGTCATTGACGATTTGCGCCCCCGCCTCAAGGGCGGCGGCCGCCACGGACACCTTGCTCGTGTCTATGGATATCGGTAAGGGCACCTTCTGGCGGATTGCCTCGATGGCCGGCAGCACGCGCGACATCTCCTCCTCGGGGCTGACCGGGTCGGAGCCAGGCCGGGTGGACTCCCCGCCCACGTCGAGGATATGTGCGCCGGCGGCGGCGAAAGATGCCGCCTGCTG
>JALGUK010000510.1 GCA_029820875.1 Candidatus Zipacnadia bacterium | reverse complement strand
CGCGATGCGAAACTCAAGCTGCGCCTTGTAGCCGGCGGGGCGGCTGAGCGGCTGAGTATAGTTGATATACTCGACAATTCACATCCCATTGAGCGGCGTGGGGACCGAGTGTTCATTCCATTGTCGAAGGAGCCGGTCTTCGTATGCGCGAGGATGTCGGCAGAGGCGTTTCGGAGGATGTGGCGTGAGGCGAGGGTCATGGGAAGGCTGCCCGATGTTTCACTCTGAAGAAAGGCTCGTTTCAGCGCTTCCGGGGAAAAGAGCACAATTTAACCGTAGCAGTGCTCGCCTATCCGGGGGCCGAAGAAGATTTATCCCATGACCGAAGCACGCAAAAGTCGGGAACGACGAGCCGAAGAAACTTTCAGCTACAAGGGTTTCACTGCCGGCGTGGTGCTGGTGATTATATTCAGCATCGCCGGCTGTTTCTCCGTTTTCCTGCGCTATGAGGTCTTCGGCACCGGCTACCTTCCCCGGGGCGCGGTTTTCCTGTGGCTTCTGTTCCTGGCCGCGAATGCCGTCCTGTACCGGCTAAGCCGCCGGAGAGCGCTTTCGCGAAAGGCCGTACTGCTGGCATTGGTGATGCTGCTGGCCATCGGCGGTCTTGTGGGGCAGGAATTCACGCAACACTTCTACCTGTACATCCTCGGGATTGTCTATTACGCTGAGCCTCCGGTCGCCAGCCCGGATTTGTACCTGAATGAAATCCCTCCACAACTGGTGCCCAGCCTTGACCGAAACGACCCAACGGTAGCCTATGCCTATGAGGGCCTCCCTACCGGCAAGTCCGTCCCATACCGGCCGTGGATTGGCCCTCTTGCGCTCTGGACACCGTTCGTGCTCGCATACTATTTCATGCTGACATCATTCGCCGGTCTTCTTGCGCGCCGGTGGGAAGAGGAGGAACGGCTGGTCTATCCGCTGATGCAGGTCCCGTTGGAGTTGGTCGAGGTCCAGCACTCGTCCGCGGGGCCTATGTGGAAGAACAAGCTGCTGTGGGCGTTCTTTGCTGTGCCGTGCGTCATATACAGTATAAAAGGTTTGCACGGCTATTTCCCCACCGTGCCGGATATGGTCCTGCAGCGGCGCAGCCAGCCTATTTTTGCCGGCCCTTGGGTTGCATTCAACAGCGTTAGTCTGGACATCTACATGGATGTAATCGGGGTCGCGTACCTACTGACGCGCGAGGCCGCCTTCAGCATGTGGTTCTTCTATGTGTTCCGGCTGTTCGAGGATTTCCTGGCCAATGTTTTCGGCCAGGAGCCGGGTGAGAGGTTTTGCGCCTGGGGATTCCTCGGCGGCCTGGCCTTCGTGGTCTTCTGGTGCACGCAGATGGGGATGGCGGCGCGTTGGGCACTGCTCATGATAGGTCTTTTCCCGCTTGTGAGCATGGTCGTAAGCCGGGTGGTCACTGAGGCGGGGATGTTCATCTACTCGTCACCGTTCCGCCTGTATGAGACCATCTTCGACATGGCCGGAACGCGCCGCATCGGAGTCAAAAACGTTGTACTGATGACGATGGTGGGCTGGACCCAGCTCCGAGGCACGGCGACCCAGTATATGCCGGCGGCCTTTCACAACTACAAGGTAGGCAGTGATGCTAAAATCTCACGGCGTCAAATCATCTTCGCAGCGATGACGGCCATTTTCATTGCACTGATGCTCAGCCATGTCTTCGCACCGTGGGTGCTGTACCATTGGGGTATTCCCAAGCTCGCCAGTTGGCCGCGAAACTCCGGACTCAACACCGCCCGGGGGCTTGCACGCTTCCTGACGTCCCCGATGCCGCTTTCGACCTCCGATTGGATTGGAGTTGGACTAGGAGCGGCCACGACCGTATTTCTCGTAATGATGCGAAAGCATTTCCTGTGGTGGCCGTTCCACCCGCTGGGTTTTGTGGCATGGATAGGCTGGCCGACCGAGCGTTACTGGCTGAGCATCATGATAGGGTGGCTGGTGAAGGTCATCGTGCTGCGATTGTTTGGTTTTACTATGTTTCGCAAGCTCCGTCCGGCGGCGTTCGGCTTAATTCTGGGCGTGTGCTTCATTATCACCGTGTGGATTATCATCCACTTCTTCTATCCCGCCCCCGCGCTGCAGTTAGAGTAGAGTTCTTTGTCCGAGTGAAGGACACAGTAGTACAACAGCCGAAGAAACGGGCTTAGCAAGCGTCTCATTCCATCCGGAGGTGGAGCCTGTGCGTGTTGCGAGCTTGCTTTCCGTGCTTGTTCTACTTCGAGCTTGCCCCTTGTGGGCTGTTGATGCAGCCGACGTCACCTTCAAGGCGACCTTTGAGGGAACCCTCATGGCGCAATCGGCAAAAGGCAGTGGGAAGCCGGAGACCATCGGGGAATTCCGTTTCGCGCAGGGGCACCGGGGGCAGGGCGTGGTCGTCGGAAAGGAGGGGAACCGTCTGAGCTACCCGGTGGCGGGAAACGTCACGCTGCCGGAGGGGACGGTGTCTGTGTGGGTACAGCCGATTGACTGGTACGGCGGCGACGCGATGTTTCATATCTTCTTTGACGCCGCCGCCGCGGGCGGCCGACTATTGCTGTATGAGTACGGGCCGGAAATGCGACTCAAGTTCTACGTCCGCGACCCGAAGGGCGCAGCGCTTGCCGCAAACGCCCAGATGTCCCCCGACATCTGGACGCCTGGAAGCTGGCACCACCTGGTCGCCACCTGGAAGCCGGGAGAGATTGCGTTTTACACCGACGGCAAACTCGCCCAGCGGATTACCGACAAGGTCTCGCTGCCGACCGACCTCGGCGAACGCTTCCTCGTAGGCACGAACACTGGGTGGAACCCCATTACCGGCAGAGACGACACGGTGCTCGATGACCTGACCTTGTACAACCGCGCCCTCTTGCCCGACGAGGTCGCCGGGCTGTACCGGGGGGAGGAGTTCCCGAAGCCGGCACATTTGCACATCTCGGTCGCTTCGTATCCGGTGGCAGGTACGGTCGGAGCGCGGATTGACGCGCGCGGAGCGTATAGCATCCCGCTCGAGGAGTTGTCGGCGCGCGTGACACTTACGAAGGCGAGGCGAACGAATGTTCTGCGGGAGGCCGTGCAGCCGTTGAAAGGGCGCGAGGATGAGATTGAACTGCCCACCGATGGCCTGCATGTCGGCCGGTACGAGGTGCATGTCACGTTGCTGCACGGGCAG
>JALGUK010000509.1 GCA_029820875.1 Candidatus Zipacnadia bacterium | reverse complement strand
GGGGTGCGCAAGGTCAATTGCGATGAGATTCTTGGACAGGTCGCCCAGATCGTAACCCCGGGCACCGCCTACGCAGTAAAGCGTGCTGCCGATGATATCGCCCATGGGGAACACTAGCGGCTCGGGCAGGGAAGGCCCCTTGGACCACCGGAACCGTGGCTCGCCCTCCTCGGGGTTTTCGACAGGCGAAAGCACAAAACCGTCTGCGATGGGCTTTCTATCTTGTCCGCAACCGCCGAAGACATACATCTTCCCGTCGTAGACCGCCGCCAGCCCGTACGCCACCTCACGCGGCATGTCCGGGCCCATGCTCCACTTGCCGGTGTTGATGTCGTAAAGGCCAGCCCGTACGCCACCTCACGCGGCATGTCCGGGCCCATGCTCCACTTGCCGGTGTTGATGTCGTAAAGCTGCGTCCACTTGAGGAATCGCTTGGCGTCCGGGGTGTGCCAGAAAGTGCCTCCGGCAACGATGAACGTATCGCCGAGTATCCCTGTCATACCTCCCGCGTCGGCCTGAATCATGTTCGGACCTAATGACCACTCGATGCTTATCGGCGCCTGGGCATGCACTGCGGCGACGATGAGCAATGATACTACTACCACCAGCAAAGTCGTTCTCATGTGCCGCCTCCATGTTTAAGTAGTTTGCTCCCTTCGTGATATTGGAGGGAGACATGGTTGCAGTAACGTTAGTTCCCCTTGTCCCACGCCAATCCCTGCAATATGCTTGCCGGTTCCAGGATTCAGCGGCCAAGCGGGGTTTGAACATGACGCCGGGCAGCGAAAGCTGCGTCAAAGATGCTCCACATGTGGATGCAGAGCCAGGCGGCGCATGCGGCTACAAGCAGGAGCTTCAAAAGGATGCTCATGTTTGCGAGGCCCTCGGCCCATTGGGTCGTTGTGTGCAGCGCCGCGCCTTGGTTGCCGGTGTAAGCTCCGCCGTCCACTTGCATAGGGGCCAGCAGCAATCCCCAGAGGATGAAAACTATCAGCGTCAGTTCGCTGGCGAATGTGATAAAACCTTTGACTAATTGATGATTGTAGATTTGGCCCAATCCCGGGAAGACAAGCGAGAGGATTGCAGCAGTGCCCGGTTTTCGAGGCGTCGTGTCGGAGTCAGTAGCGAAAGCCAGGTCTTTAAGCCCAGCACGTCCAAGAGTCGCCTCTGCAAGTTTTCTCTCTGCACTTGGGCGATTCGGCTCAGCGTCAAGGACGCGCTTGAACTCGGCGATGGCGGCGTCCCATAGGCCTTGTGCAGCCAGAACCTCCCCCAACAGCTCCCTTGCATCGAGGTTCTCGGGGTCCGCCTCCAATATGGCCTTACACTGGTTCAGCGCAGCCGAAAAGTTGCCACGGCGCAGGTGAATAGCTGCGGCTGTAATGGAACCAGCCGAACTCTCGGCGCCAAACCCGGCGCCGAGGTCATTGTGCGGCCCAAGATGCGAATTGCCCATGTGCTTCTCTCAGCACCCTGGATGGATCTGGGTAGGACTGGCTTGCCATCCATCGAGAATCGGAGCATCGGCCCAGAGCCGTTCAAGCTGGTAGAATGCGCGGCCCTCGCGTGAGAAGATGTGAATGATGACATCGCCGCAATCCAGGAGAATCCAGCGTGCATCCTGGTAACCTTCCAGCGGCTGAGGCGGTCGTGCACCGCGAGGGAGGCGCTCAATCAGCGCATCAACAACAGCGCGGGTATGTCGGTCGGACTGGCCGTTACAGAGAACAAAGAAATCACACAGGGTAGTCAGGCGGCGTACGTCGAGGATAACAACATCCTCCGCCCTTTCATCTTCAGCGATTCTGGCTGCCGCAATGGCGGCCTCTTCCGACGTGATCTGCCGCACCTCCTAAGTGGATGCGGGATCTGCGGGGAGCCCCTCGGAGACACTCGCCGGCTTGTGAAAGTCCGCGCCGACTATCACACGGATGTGGGCACCCCGGGTGAGGTTATTGACCGGATCGAGAGCTTCGAGGGTACCGCTCCCGATGGCGGATGCGGCCAGCTTCGCGCTCTCCTTCTCGCCCGCCTGATACTCGATGCGGGTCTTGTCGTAATCAAAAGAGTCTGCATTGCCGGAATGCGTAACTTCAAATCCGTACGCCTCCAGGAGTTTGCTCGCAGCATTAGCTACGCCGTACGCCGGGCTCTCCCGATCCGTTAAGGACTTCCACTCGGCAGGGCTTGGGAGGTTCGTTGTCCAGGTGTGCAATCAACTCGTCTAAGGTTCGTGTAAGACCGCGCTGGTCACAGATGGCATAATAGATCGGGCCGGAGTTGTCATCGGTACACGGAACCGAGGCCGCCATGATATCGTCCGGATCAATGCCTCTGAGAAAGCACGCCAGCCCTACAAGGTCATCAATATCCATATTTGTTTTGACATTGGTCCTCAGTTGCCTCACCACTGCTGCGACCTTGCGCAGGTTCTGCGGACGCAGATGTTGCTTGAGCACCTCTCGCAGCGCTTTTTGGGCGCGGGCCATGCGCTCGAAGTCACTGGACTGGTTTTCGGGCTTGAAATCCTTGCGATGACGAATGTAGGAGAGAAACTTTTCCCCGTTGAGATGTTGCGGACCCGGCTTAAGGTAG
>JALGUK010000508.1 GCA_029820875.1 Candidatus Zipacnadia bacterium | reverse complement strand
GTCCTCCACCCGAATCCACACGCGCAGGAAATCGCCGCACTGCGGGTCGCCGATTTGCCCGACACCGTCGGCGTTGTCAATCGTGCCCATGTTGCGGGGATTGAGGAAGTGCTCCAGCAACTTGTCGTTGTACATGGTAGGATAACCCACCCCGGCAGCGTTTACATCGCCAAACCTACGCGGTTTCACAGCGACTATTCCAACAGGAGGCAAAGCTCACCTCCACGGCGAACCGGTCGGAATATCCAGTTGTCACATTATTGCTCTTGCAGCGATTCACGGCTGTCAATGGAGGGAACAATCCCAATGGAAAAGCGTATCCTTGGCCGCACCGGACTTGAGGTCAGCCTGATGGGCATGGGCGGAGCCTTCGTTGTTACTGCACCCGGGGAGGATTTGCAAAGGTCTTACGACGCCGTCCACCGAGCGTTTGAGCTGGGTGTAAACTATGTTGACACTGCGCCCACCTACGGAAACAGCGAGGAGGTACTCGGGGAAGTCCTTCAAGATGTCACGCAGCCTTACATCCTGTCCACCAAGCTCGGCGGCCGGCCGGAGCCTTTCAATCCGAAGGATAAAGATGCTCTTCGGTGGTCCGTGGAGGAAAGCCTCCGCCTGCTCAAGCGCGACCACATTGACATCCTGATGATTCACGAGCCGGACCGCCCGCGGCAGTACGACTGGTGGTATGACTACGACAACTTCCAGGGACCGGTCGCGGACCTGCTGGTCGAGCTTAAGGAGGAGAGGCTTGGAGGGACAACCGCCTATGATATGGCGCGCATTATCCGGACCGGTGCCTATGACGTGGTGCTGACGGCCTTCAACTACAGCCTCCTGTGGCGCGAGGCCGAAATCGCCGTGTTGCCCGAGGCCAAACGCCAGAACATGGGGATTATCATCGGCTCCCCGCTGCAGCAAGGCGCTCTGGCGAGGCGTTACGATGAGGAGGTTGAGTCAGGCGCACGCTGGCTCAGCCCCCCTCGGCGGGAACAGTATAAGGCCCTGTATGCCTTCCTCGGCCCTGTATGCCTTCCTCGACGAGGTGGACATGCCCATCACCGAAGTGGCGATGCGCTTTGTTGTGTCCAATCCCGACATAGACACAGTCCTGTCGGGTGCGCGGTCGGCCGATGAGGTTGAGGCGAACGTCAAGGCGGTCGAGGCCGGGCCGCTTCCGAAGGAGATGCTCGACAGGTTGCAGGAGATTGCAGACATGGTGCCGTTTCGGCCGTTTGATGAGCCGTTCGGGCTGCCGTTCGGACGCGACTACCCGGGGCCGAGCCGGGCGAGCCACTAAACTGGCAGACCCGGACGCTTCAGGCCGAATCATTCGTTAGGAGGATTACGGGGATGGGCAAGCTCAATCTACTGATTGTAGGAGGGCACCCCGCAGACGCCTTTGATAACGCCGGCGGAACGCTGTGTCACCACGCAGAGCGCGGGGACAATGTAACCGCCCTCGTGTTGACCCACGGGATGAGGGTGCATGATGTCGTCGTCGCTGAGGAACTGCGGATGCGCCGGAAGGCACCGGACCCTGAGAAGCTTGCCGGCCTGATTCAGGAACGCATGAAGGTGAAACATCGCGAGGTCATTGAAGCTTGTGAGATTATGGGCTTTTCGGACGTGCGCTTCCTCAACTGCGAAGACAGTGTTCTGACCTTGCGCGAGGACCTGATGCAGGAGATAGCCAAGGTGATTCGGGATGTCAAACCCGACATCATCATCACGCATTACCCGTTCGATAACGGTGGCGTCACCAACCACCATGCCATCACGGGGCAGTTGGTCCTCAACGCCATCACTTCCGCGGCGAACCTGTGGCCCGATGACCCGAACCCGCCCCATCGGGTCGCCCAGGTCTTCTTCATGGGTATACCCACGGGCGTGTTCCGCGGCACCTGCTTGGCGGGCGAGACTCGCTGCTTCCCGGATGTCTACATTGACATCACCGATGTCATTGAGCGTAAGGTCCGCGCAATTGACAAGCTTGTAAGTCAGCAGTATTCAGGCGCGTATGCCCGCAAGCGCGTGGAGGCGGTGGACGGACACGCGGGGTTTTTCATGCGCGTGTCCTATGCGGAACCATTTATCACGTACTACCCGGAGATCCTCGATTACCTGCCGGTCTCACAGAACCGCCTGACCCGCGCAAACGAAACCGAGGAGACGATGCACCGCCGGATGGATAAGCTGGTGGCCCACACGATCCCCATGCCGGACAAGTAAGCCGCAACGAGGATGCCCGTGCCGCAATCAGTGTCTTATACGCCGGTAAGGAGGGTAAATAAGATGGCCGCCGGTGTGAAAACAATCCAGCTTGCCAGAGGAGTTATCATCAGTAGGAGTATCAGTAGAAGCCCTGCTCGTTGGTAGAAGGCCTCCACCTTTTGAGCTTGCGCAAGCGGTAGCAGCCCCAGGAGCACATGGGAGCCGTCCAGAGGATAAATCGGAATCAGATTGAAAAATGCGAGGAAAAGGTTGAGGAAGATACACAGAACCAGCAGCTCCAGCAAGGCATGGTGCATACCCATCATCCGCCCGACGCGGAACACCGCGCCGAGGACAGCAGCGGTCAGCAGGTTCGACAGCGGACCCCAAAGCGCCACGAGGATATCGTCACGCCTCGGGTGCCTGAAGAAATGCGGGTTGACGGGGACGGGCTTGGCCCATCCGAGGCCCACCAGCAGGAACAGAGTGCTCCCGACCGGATCGTAATGGTCCAGCGGGTTCAGTGAGATACGTCCATTCGCCCGCGGCGTGGGATCCCCTGCTGCCTCGGCGGACTTTGCGTGCGCGAACTCGTGAACTGTGAACCGAGGCGGCTATAACGAGGCCCAGGAACTGGACGAGGAAGTCCTGGACCCCGATCTGGCCGCTGAGCACATTCTGGAGCAACCCCCAGAGGCCGCCGAAGGCGAACAACGTCTAAACACCGCCCCTTACCACACAACAGCCGCCCGATTCAATACAGCCGACATCAGCCCTCGTGTGAACCGCGCGGTCGTTGCTTCAAATCGTTAAGTACTTTCCTCGCCACGGCCTCCTGCACCTCCGCCGTAGGAGCTTCGCCGTCCATCTTGGCGGCCCGGGCGGCTTTAAGGGCCTCGGCCAGCCTGCAGTGTGCGGCCGTCAATATCAGCCTCAAGCAGCCTTAGTTGCTCAAAATAAAGGCGTACCGCTGCACCTGCAGCCGAATCATCGGTCCGGGCGAGGATACCGATGCCAGCCAGCCCCGGCAAGGGGGCCAGAATGTTGTATATCTGGCTTGGGCGAAGATTAGGATTGCCCAGCTTCTTTTCCAGCTCTGGAACCGCCCCAGCGCTGACCAAAAGCTCCTCAGCACGTCTCCGGGAGAGGCAAAGACGCTTCAACAACTCCTCGCGATGGTGGGGCGACAGCTCCATCAACACCGCCAGGAGCAGACACGGCCAGCGCTCGCGAAGTGGAGGCTTGGGCAGACCGCGTTGCCAGTCGAAAACCTCTTCGCAGCGTTGTATAAGCGAGAGCGTATCTTCGTCCGCCCTGATGGCCGGGTGCAGCAATCGGAGGACACCCAGCTCCGCCATCCGTCTGAGGGCCTTGGCCGGAGCGCGGTCCTCCAAAATGGCGATTAGTTCGTCCCGCAAGCGCGGGCCGCTCAGCCGGGCCTTCTCCGTGGCGCTGTCGCGGGCGAGGCTCTCCGTTGCAGCCTCCATGCGGAATCCGAGCCGCTTCTCCAGCCGAATCGCCCGCAGGACGCGCGTGGGGTCGTCCACGAAGCTCCGGCTGTGCAGGACGCGGATGAGCCTGTCATGCAGGTCTTGCAGGCCCCCGAAGAAATCGAGCAGAAGCCCGAAGTCGTCCGGTCCGATGGAAACCGCCATCGCGTTTATCGTGAAGTCGCGGCGGTGAAGGTCCTCACGGACCGAAGCATGCTCCACATCCGGGAGCGCGGCAGGGTGCTCGTAAGACTCGCGCCGTGCAGAGGCAAGGTCGATACCAAGGCCGT
>JALGUK010000507.1 GCA_029820875.1 Candidatus Zipacnadia bacterium | reverse complement strand
AGGAACGTTGCCGTCCCCCGTGAGAAGCACTCGCCGATATTCGGACATTTGGCGCTCTGGCATACTGTGTGAAGCGACCGGGCCGCCAGGCGTGCTGTAAGTTCCTGGGTTTGCCGGGCCTTACCGATCTTGACACGAAGCCACTGTGGAAGTCGCTCACTCATTAGCTATCATCCGCTTATATTGTGTCACTCGAGCAAGGTAACAAATCACTTATCCACCGTTGTAGCGGTCGACATATGAGTAAGAAAACGGCCTAAACTTACATATACAACCATATGCCTATATTCTTGGTCATTGTTATGTGGGCGGCTCTCAGGAGAGCACCTCGGCGACTGTAACCTCTCGCCCCTCGACAAGCGAGCGCTTGCCGGCCTCAAGTACCGCAATGACCTCATCCGGTTGGACCGACCTCCATCCGTTCTGGCCGTAAACGTTGATTTGGTATCCTGCCTGCATGTACTGGCGCTCGGCGACCATCAGCACAAGGTCCCGGCCGCTGTCGAACCGCACGCGGACGATATTACGGTCAGGCTGGCCGACATTGAAGCACGATACCGCGCCGCTGCCGAGCACTGCATACGCCGTCTCAAGGGCATGGATTCCGTAGTAAACCAACTCGTTGCCGCAGATGGTGGTGGCTAAGTGGATTTCTCCGAGAGAGGGCACCTCCTTGGCCAGATTGACGATATCCGGCACATATCGCAGCGAGCTGGCCGACATAAGCGGCGTGCCGGTTTCCTTGGCGATGTCAACGATCTCCTTGGCTCGCTTGGCGGTCATGGCGATGGGCTTGTCAATGAATGTGGGGATGCCTGCCCGCAGGGGAGCGAGTGCATACTTGGCCTGTTCACCGGAGCCGTCGTCCACGATGATGGCGGCGTCCACGCCCTCGGCGCACTGTTCCGGGGTCTCACACACCTCGGCGATGTTGCACACGTCCGCGAGGCGCTCGGCCCACTCGGTGTGGGGGTCCCAGACCTTGACAACCTGCGCGCCCTCGAGCGGATGGCTTGCGGCGGCGAAGGTCCACTCGTACTGCTTGGACTTATCGGCGTCGTAGCCGTTGAAGGTAGTGGCGAACGCAGTGCCGTGAAATGAACCGGGCGTGCGCTCAGCGCCCATATACCCGTACGTCGCGGCGGAGATTAGACCTATCTTGATCACTTCAGCAGCCTCCTGATGGTGTGTTTGCCAAGCCACTAACTCATGGTACCATTCGCCGTGCGGTCGGGGTTCCCTTCGCTGAAGAATCGTAGTAAGAAGTGGTAGTGATGGACGTGGGTAGAGCGAAGCGGCACTGCCGTAGCCACGGTGTCCGGACGACCCAATAACTTCGCTCAAGGGAAGCGCCTGGCCGGGTGCGCGACAAGGGCGTCAGACGGAGAGTTGCGCTATGTGGGGCCTCAGCGCTCCCTCCAGACGCACCATCGCATCAATCATAGCATCTTGCAGCTCCGGCCACTTGTCCTCATCGCGTAAGCCGCCGAGGTCAATTCGCTTCGCGATCCGACATGCGCGACTCCCCTCAAGCCATTGCCATTCCAGGGGCTCCCCAAAAGCAGCCTCGATTTGCTCCCGAGAGACGGCAAGCTCATCGAAAATACGTTTGCTTTCGTCTTCCTTCTCATTACCGCGGTTGTAAAGTTGAACCCACGCGTAATGTGTGCGGATGACATAAGTGAACCTCAGGCCCTTCTTGTCTGTGCGGAGCCCGACGAGATAATGACGAGTACTAGGTGAGATAGTCGCGTGCAGTTTCGTCTTGCTTTTGGCTCTGTCGAGCAGCTCCGTCCAGAAGCGACGGTAAATCAGAGCGCGCTCCGCGAGCTCCTTCTTTGTCTTGCCGACTTCCCGGCCCTCTTCAGTAGGTCCGACGATGGGCGTGAGCAGCGGCGCGGGCGGGGAATCACCAATCTTTATGGCCTCGACTTTGACCAGGTAGAAGGAGGCTGACGACGACTCATTGAGCCATGAGATAGCTCCGATGTGTTCCGGCCTCGGCTCAGAGACAATCCAGATTGCAGCCTTGGCGTCCAGAGCAGTCAGGTAGGTGATGAGCTTTCCCAGATGCTCATGGTTGCTCTTTTCAAGTTGATTCTCGATGATTACCACATTCCCCGCGTCATCTTCCGCCACCAGGTCAACCTTGAAATCCCCAGCCGATTCCTCGCGTTCCGCGCTTGAAAGAGAGATGTCGAGCTGCTCGTTCAGGACATCAATATTCTCCTGAAGCCACGTGGTGAAGTCGAGCGCTTCGTGCTTCCAGACTTCGCGCAGCTCAACCCTTTCTACCTTACCAATCATGGGTGTCGCC